>JAGWUY010000091.1 GCA_028868255.1 Alphaproteobacteria bacterium
TTTCGAAAGCCGAACAACCTGCTTTCACCATATAGCGGGGGGCACGCTATCAGATGATGTTGTGGCTTTTCAGGGCTGCTATAGCCGCATCATCCAGCACCAACTCTTCACGCAACACGGCTTCAGTATCTGAGCCCAAGAGCGGCGGAGCCTTGACATAAGTATTGGGCGTTTTTGAAAACACAATCGGGTTGGCTACTCCGGGAACTGCCACGCCATCCTCGCGCGTGAGGTTGATTTTGAGGCCGCGTGCTTCAACCTGTTCATTGGCAAAGACCTGATCAATGGTGTTGATCGGCCCGCAGGGGACAGAGGCTGCCTCAAAAGCTTCGACCCACTGCGCGGTGCTGCGCCGTTTCATGAAGGGGCGCAGCTGAGGAATGAGTGCTGCCCGGTTTTCCACCCGGCCACGATTGGTGTCATATGGCGGTTGCGCCAATTCTGGCGCACCAATGATGCGGCAATATTCAGCATACTGACGATCATTACCCACCGCCATGATGATATGGCCATCAGCAGTCTCGAAGGTTTGATAGGGCACAATATTGGGGTGCGCATTGCCCAGCCGCTGGGGCACCTTGCCCCCCACCAGATAGTTGAGCGCTTGATTGGCGAGAACCGCAACTTGTGAATCCAGCAGCGAAATATCAATATGCTGGCCTTCGCCAGTGGCATGGCGGTGGATGAGGGCGGCTTGAATGCCGATCACCGCATGAAGGCCCGCAAACACATCCGAAAAGGCAACGCCCATTTTCATTGGCTCACCGTCAGGTGTGCCGGTGATAGACATAACACCCGCCATGCCTTGAATCATGAAATCATAGCCAGCGCGATTGGCAAATGGCCCGGTCTGGCCAAAGCCAGTGATGGAACAGTAAATCAGGCGCGGGTTGATGGCCTTGAGCGAGGCATAATCCAGCCCATATTTCTTCAGGCCGCCCACTTTGAAATTCTCAATCACAATATCAGATTTTGCGGCCAAGGCCTTGATTAGATTGGCACCTTCTGGCTTGGACATATCAATGCAGACGGATTTCTTGCCACGATTAGCCGATTGAAAATAGGCGGCATCGCCGGACGTGTCATCAGCATTTCGAGCGAAAGGCGGCCCCCAGCCGCGCGTATCGTCGCCTTCACCGGGCTTTTCAATCTTTATGACATCGGCTCCAAAATCCGCCAGCATCTGCGAGGCCCATGGGCCAGCCAGAACGCGGGTCAGATCAAGAACTTTAAGGCCAGCTAGCGGGCTGCTCATGCACTTATGGCCATGGCAAAGACCATGTCTTCACGTTAGTATAAAATTTCATCGCTTCCGCCACGCCTTCCTTGATGCCATTGCCGGAATCCTTGATACCACCAAAGGGCGACATTTCAATGCGGTAGCCTGGCACTTCCCAGATATTGACGGTGCCCACATTCAGGCCCTCAATATATTTGGTGATGCGCCCCATGTGATTGGTGCACACGCCAGAAGACAAGCCAAAGGCGGTAGAGTTGGAAATCTTGATCACCTCAACATCATCAGCGGGCACGCGGATGATGGGGATGACGGGCCCAAAGGTTTCCTCAAAGACCAGTTCGGATTGAGGATCGACGAAATCAACCACGAAAGGCGGCAGCACTGCGCCCTTGCGTTCAGGATGATACAGAATTTTCGCACCCTCTTTGGCTGCTGCCAGCACCCGGTTTTCAAACATTTCTGCTGTGCGTGCATTGATCACGCAGCCCAAATCAGTATCGGGATTCATCGGATCACCAAATTTCAGTTTCTTGGCCTTGGCCAGAACTTTCTCAACAAAGGCATCAGCCACCTTGGGCTGAACCAGAACGCGCTTCACTGCAGTGCAGCGCTGGCCCGAATTTTTGGTGGCACCGGCAACCGCAAGTTCCGCCGCCTTATCCAGTTCGCTGTCATTCAAATCATCCAGCACGATCAGCGGGTCATTGCCGCCAAGTTCCAGTGCCGCGCGGGTGTAGCCAGCTTTGGCCGCAATGATCTTCCCCACGCGCACACCGCCTGTGAAGGTGATGACATTGATGTCCTTGTTCGTCACCATCTCATCGCCAATCTCTTCTGGATTGCCAGTGACGATCTGGAACATTTCCGGCGGCAGGCCAGCCTCATACAAAATATCAGCAAGAGCGATGGCCGTAAGCGGTGTGAGTTCAGTAGGTTTGCACACCACGCAATTATTGGTGGCGATGGCAGGAGCAATCTTGTGGCTCACCATATTGAGCGGGTGGTTGAACGGCGTGATGGCGCTGATCACGCCCACGGGTTCGCGCTTCGTAAAAATCTTGCGCGCCTTGCCTTGTGGTGTGAGATCACACGAGAAAATCTGGCCATCATCATTAATGGCAAGTTGGCCTGCCAGCGAAAACACATCATAGGCGCGGCCACATTCATAGGCCGAATCCTTCATCGAAATGCCAAGTTCCAGTGTAAGCACGCGGGCCAGCTCTGGCGCGCGGGCGCGGATCAACTCCGCAGTGCGGAACAGAATTTGTTGGCGCTCATAACGGGTGAGCTTTGGCTTAAAAGCGGCGGCAATGGCAAAGGCCTGCGCGGCATGGGCGGCAGTGCCTGCGGGCACAGTACCAATCACCTCATTGGTGAAGGGATAGCGCACTTCCACGCGCTTTTCCGTATCCACCTTTTTGCCGCCTATGCGCATTTGCTCGTGAATAATTGTATGCGCCATCATGCTTCTTCCACACAGTTGCAGCCGACGAAGAACACATCCCAATTGTGGAGCGGCTGCGGCAGGTTTTTGAGTTTCTTGTTTGAAATAAAAGGAATGACCTGTTCAGTAAGCCCGCCATGCGAACGCAACGGCGCATCCAGGCCTGAGAGATCATGTTTTGACGCGGAGGTGCCAATCACCTTGGAACTGTTTGGCCCGCCAGAGATGGCAATGAGATCACCACAGCGCTCTGGCATAAGGCCAAACACCTGCGCGGCGTCTGTTTTGGACAGCACTAAGTCAATGCCGCTTTGCGCGGCAATGTAGCAGCGCACATCCTCTTGCGCCGGGCCATAAAGATAGATTTGCGCAAAAGAACCAAGCGCACCATGATGCACCACATAAGGATCGGTGATCGGCAGAATCACGCGGGTTTTCCCGATGCCAAAATTCTGATCGAGCGCATCTTGTAAATAGAGCACGTCTGGTGAACCATCTCCCTTGTGCTTGTCCTTCATGCCATGGTCAGCCACGATCAATAGCGTAGCTCCGGCCTCATCCAACACGCCCACATAGGCATCCATCATCTTGTAAAACGCGTTCGCCCCGTCGGAGCCGGGCGCATATTTATGCTGAACATAATCAGTGGTTGAGAGATACATCAGATCGGGCTTGTCTCGCGCCAAAAGCTTCACACCTGCTGCAAAAACGAACTCAGACAAATCAGCCGAATAAATTTCAGGCAGCGGCCTGCCCACAAAAGAAAGCACATCGGCAATGCCATTGTCCTTCATATTCGCCTTGTCAGCCTTTTCCGATGAGAAGCAAATGGCCGAACCCTCAAACTTCAACTCATTGCCGAGCAGCAGGCGCAACTTGTCCTTGGCGGTCACCACGCACACTTTTGCACCCGCTTTTTGAAACGCAGAAAAAATAGTGGGAGCCAGCAGCCATTTGGGATCATTCATCATTGTTTCCTGGCCGGTAGCCGGGTCGATGAGATAATTGCCACCAATGCCATGCACATCCGGCGTGCGGCCCGTAGCGATCGACAAGTTGTTGGGATTGGTGAAAGAAGGCATGGCCGACAAGCCCGTCAGATTTTCACCTTTGGCAACAACACGCTTGAGGTTTGGCATCAGCCCCTCGCGCATGGCGCGTTCCATATATTCAGGCTCGCTGCCATCACAGCAGATCACCACAAGTGGAGCCTTGGGCCAAGCATAGCTGCGGCCATTCGCGTTTACAGTTTTCATCGTCATCAACCTGCCAGTGGCGCCATATCGCGCACATTCATATCGCGCAGCACATCACGGATGGCCACCACCACGCGCTCCATCACATCAGCATCCAACTTACCAATGGTGCCGATGCGGAAACTGTCTCGCTTGGTCAGCTTGCCGGGATAAATGGCAAAGCCGCGCGCCCGCAGCGCATCATAAAACTGTTCAAATTTGAAATTAGGGTCGCGCGGCGTAAGGAAGGTTTGGATGATGGGGCCCGCTTCATTATCCGAGAGCAGGGGCTGAATGCCCATCTCACCCAGCGCCTTCACCAAAATAGAAGCGTTGCGGGCATAGCGTGCATTGCGGGCAGCTACACCACCTTCCTCTTCCAGTTCGCGCAGTGCCTGACGGAAAGCCACCAGCGCATGAGTGGGCGGCGTGAAACGGAATTGGCCATTCGCCTCCAGCCCCTTCCACTGCTCATAAAGATCAAGCACCACAGAGTGACATTGGCCTTTTGAGGCTTCCAGCAAATCACGCTTCACCAGCACGTAGGAAAAGCCAGGAATGCCTTCGATGCATTTGTTCGACGACGAGACGAGAACATCAATCCCATCGCGCACCATATCCACATGAATGCCACCAAAGCTGGACATAGCATCTACCATGAAAATCTTGCCCGCTTGTTTGGCAGCCGCTGCCAAATCACCCAGCGGATTTACGATGCCGGAGGTCGTTTCGCAGTGAATAAGCCAGATGTGGCTGATATTGCGATCATCTTCCAGTGTCTCGGCCATGTGCGAAACCTGAACTTGGGTCGTATCGCTTTTTGAAATCAGAATATTGTTGCGGCCGATATGGTCGAGAATTTTTGCAGCACGTTCACCATAAGCCCCATTGGCCACCACCAAGGTCTTCTTGCGTTTTGAAGGTGCAAAGCAGCCCAGTGCTGCTTCAATTGCAAACGTACCTGAGCCTTGCATGATCACGCATTCATAGCTGTCATCACACCCGGCAAGGCGCAACAGCTCGGAGCGGATTTCACGCACCACTTGTCGAAACTCGGTATCGCGTGAACCCCAATCTGCCAGCAGCGCCTGCTTCACAGTGCGTGAGGTGGTGAGGGGGCCAGGCGTGAGCAGATAGGGCATATCCTCTTGGCCATCCGGGCCCTTGAATGTCATAGCCATCTTCGTCTCCTTGATATGCTGCGCATTATGGGGCTTGCATTCTATCAGTCAAATCATATGATCTGATAAAACACATAAGTAGAACTGATAGATGACAAGCGCCCAACTGAAAGCTTTTTATGCCGTGGCCCGCTTTGGCAGCTTCACCATCGCCGCTGCCCGTATGGGGCTTTCCCAACCGGCTGTTTCTGATCACATCAAAAAACTGGAAGAGGCCTATGGCGTGGCTCTGTTCACCCGTGTGGCCAAAGGCGCAAAGCTGACGGAACTGGGAACCAAACTCTTCGCTATTGCCGAGCGTCAGGCCGAAACCGAATTGGAAGCGATCACCCTTTTGTCACAAGCGCGAAAACTGGAAGAGGGCGCTTTGACCATTGGTGCAGATGCAGCCGTGCACATCATGCCTCATGTACAACGCTTCCGCGCGCGACATCCACGCATCACCATCAAATTTGTCTCCGGCAACTCTGCTGATTTGGTAACTAAGCTTAAAGACTATCAAATTGATTTTGCTGTGGTAGCTGCAAAACCGACTGATGGAAGTGTTGAAGCCCTTTTGCTTGGTGCAGAACGCATTGTGGCCTGCGTAGCCGCAGATAGCCCATTTGCAAATAAAAAAAGCCTCTCCCTTGGCCAATTTGCGCGTGAAACAGTCATTCTGCGAGAACAAGGCTCGATCACCAGAAACATCACACTCGACGCGCTGCAAAGCGCCAAGATTGTGCCGGTCAATGTAATCGAGGCAGAGGGGCGCGAAACGGTGCAGGAACTGGTGGCACAAAAACTGGGCATTGCTCTGGTTTCAAAGGCTGAAGTGTCAAACGATCCGCGCGTTATGGCTTTAAACATTTCTGATTATAACGTGCAGATGAGCGAATGGCTGATTTGCTTAAAGGCGCGACTTAATCTCCGTCTACTTCACGCTTTCCTCGTTGCGGTGCAAGTGCCACCGAATAGTCTTGCGAAGCAACCGATCAAGCTCGATAGCCCAAATGTGCAACAGCAAAAACGCAAATGAAATTGGCTTTAGTTCTTCTTGGCATCGGGGTCGTTTTTGGTGGCTATTTGATCGTGACTTACAATAACAAGATCTCGAACAAAAACTTGGTGACGGCGCTGGTTGGTAAGCTATCGCCACTTGCCTAAATAAGTCTCAATCGCCTTATCACCCTGCATCTGGAAAAACGTTTCAACAGAAACAGGCTCACGCACCAAACCATTTGCTAAAAAGATGATATGATCCGCAGCGCGTTGGGCCTCGTCTGGTTGGTGCGTCACCAGTATTACCATCAAACCATTTTCACGCCGCAGATCTTTGATCAGGTCCAGCATTTCGTGGCGAAGGCCAGGGTCGAGTGCGGCGAAGGGTTCATCTAGCAACAAAATTTTGCGCTTACGCACCAAAACCCGTGCAACAGCTACGCGTTGCCGCTCGCCACCAGAAATAGCCCCAGGCATGCGCAACATGTGATGAGAAAGGCCAACGCGCGCCAACGCTTCACAAACCGTAGCGTCTTCTTCCTCGGTCAACCGCAGCGATGGCGAAATGCCAAGTGCAACATTGTCGTGCACATTCAAGTGAGCAAACACGTTGTGATCCTGAAAAATCATGCTTACCGGCCGGGCGGACGGAGCCACGCCTTGCATATCCGCACCATCCAGATGGAGTGTGCCGCTGCCCAGCGTTTCAAATCCCGCGATGATTGACAGCAATGTTGATTTGCCACTGCCGCTACCGCCCAATACAGCACAAAAGCAATCGGGCTTGACGTGCAGGTCAATGGCCAATGAAAAATGGCGGCGGTTGAACTGGCCGTTTTCAATCAATAACATGGCCGCGCCCCAGCTTTTGTGCAAATGCCGAAAGGCCAAGCGAAATGATGGCTAGCACCAAGGCCGAACCTTGCGCCGCTTCACCTCGGTAATGGCCCATCTGGCTTTGAATCAGGGATGGCAGGGTGACCACACCTTGGTTGCCCAAGAGTGTAATTGCCGTCAAATCACCCAGCGACAACACGAAAGCCAAAAGCCCAGCCTGAAGCAGGGGACGGCGCATCAAA
This sequence comes from Alphaproteobacteria bacterium, assembly GCA_028868255.1. Taxonomy (GTDB): domain Bacteria; phylum Pseudomonadota; class Alphaproteobacteria; order Rhizobiales; family Aestuariivirgaceae; genus Aestuariivirga. The sequence continues at coordinate 7,161 of JAGWUY010000091.1, forward strand.
GGAAGGTCAATTTTGGTTAAACGCTGCCAACCATTCATGCCCAATTGTTGGCACAGCTTGTCATGCCAAAGCAGATGACGATCAAATACCGGGGCGAATATCGCCACCACAAAAGGCAATGCCATCAAACTATTGAGCACGATAATGGTCAACAAAACGACTGGTGCTGTATCGCCCGTGCCTTGCAACAAGATAAACCAACCCGTAGCCATAACGGCGGGTGGAACGATCAGGGCGGCTAAGGAGAGGTTTTGTGACAGTATTTCGTGACTCTGTGCAATTTTCCACCCGAGAACCAGTGCAAGAACTGCAGACCCAGCTCCAATGCCAAAACTAAAGGTGAGCGCTGAGAACAATTGTGCAGAAGGCTCCAATTGCCAGATCCCTGCCACCAGCAAAGCCAATAGAGGAGGGGCAACAAACAGCACTCCAGCGGCAATTAACCCGCAATCTCTCAGGCGTGCCAGCGGATGATTCCCATCAAAACGCTTTTGCACCAGATGCTGCGGCGGGGGGGTAAAATTTTTCAGCATCACCTGCCCCGAAAGAGCAACCAGAATGAAACATAGCCCAATTTGCAGAAAACCCAAGGCCAACGCGCGTCCTACATCAAAGTCAAGCCGCAGTGATTGGTAGATGGCTACCTCCAGCGTCGTCGCCTCTGGGCCGCCGAGGGTCAACACAATCACAAAGCTGGCCGCACAGAGCAGAAATATCAAGGCCGATACGCGCGGTACGACATTGCGCAATACCGGCCACTCCACATGCCGAAATACCGCCCAATCGGAAAACGAAAGTTGCGCCGCAAGCCTAAAATTTTCTGCCGCGGTGTTCTCACTGGCCTCATAAAACAGGCGTACTGCCAACGGCAGATTGAAAAAAACATGCGCTAACAAAATGCCGCCAAGCCCGTAAAAACTGAACACCCCCCCCAGTGGCCCTTTGGTCCCAAAGATTTGTGCCAGTGCCAAAATAACAACTATTGCAGGCAGCGCCGTGGGAATGGCGAACAGGCGCAAAACCCAAGCATGACCAGCAAAATCGCGCCGCGCCAAGGCCCGCGCAATCAAGAGACCGGGGATCACCGAGAGCACAGTTGATAGAGAAGCCTGTTTGAGTGTGAACCACAAAACATCCCAGACGCTGCTATCGAATTGCAACGCACCTAGGGCCCCGCGCGACAGCACAAACAGCGCCAGCGGCCCCAAACCCAGCATGATGCAGCCCAGTATAAAGATCTGGGCTGCAACTTTGCCAAAGTCCTGAGAACTATTCATTCATCGCCTTGAACCACTCATTGATCCAGTCACGACGATTCGCATTCACCTCTTGCGGAGTAAACAATAGTGTTTTTGAAGGCTTCACCAGCTTATCAAATTCTGGCGGCAAGGGGGCCGTGGTGGCACTGGCCGGCATCATCCAATTGATGGTGGGGATGTTGTCTTGAAAGCCGGGTGTTAATATGAAATCCATAAATTTTTGCGCCAGCGCTTTATGTGGCGAAGCAGCAATCAGCCCCGCCACTTCGATCTGCAAGTAATGTCCTTCAGAAAAATTCGCGGCCTGATACTGGTCG
>JAGWUY010000092.1 GCA_028868255.1 Alphaproteobacteria bacterium
AGAGCCCGGTGCAGGCAAAACCACGCGCGTGCCCCTGGCGCTGCTGGATCAGGCTTGGTTGGGCAAAAAGAAGATCGTGATGCTGGAGCCGCGCCGTCTGGCCGCGCGGGCTGCCGCAGCCCGCATGGCGCAGACTTTGGGCGAAGCGATTGGCGAGACGGTGGGTTACAGCGTGCGCATGGAGCGCAAAGTTTCAGCTGCCACGCGCATTGAAGTGGTAACCGAAGGCATTTTGCTGCGCCGTTTGCAACAGAATGCCGAGCTTTCAGACATTGGGCTGGTGATCTTTGATGAATTCCATGAGCGCAGCCTGGATGGTGATCTTTCGCTGGCGCTGTGCCTTGATGTGCAGAGGGGCTTGCGCGATGATTTGAAACTGCTGGTCATGTCTGCCACTTTGGACAGTGAAAAACTGTCCGGCTTTCTGGATAATTCCTCCGTGCTCACATCCACGGGTCGCATGTTTCCAGTCACCACGCAGTATCTGGGCAAAGCCACACGGCAATCATGTGTTGATGATGCGGTGCGTGCTGTGTATCAGGCGTTGCGCGAGGTCAAAGGCAGCCTTTTGGTATTTCTGCCGGGGGAAGGAGAAATCCGCCGCGCCGCACAAGCCTTGGAAAAAGACGTGCCGCCCAACACCGATGTGCGCCCGCTTTTTGGGGCGATGAATTTGGCGGATCAGGATGCGGCCATCAGGCCTTCTGAGCCGGGGCGGCGCAAAATTGTGCTGGCCACCACCATTGCTGAAACATCACTCACCATTGATGGCATTGAGGCGGTGATTGATACAGGCTTTAAGCGAAGCCCGCGTTTTGACCCTGCCTCAGGCATGACAGCTCTGGAAACGATCCGCGTGTCGCAAGCCTCTGCCGAACAGCGCAAGGGCCGCGCTGGTCGCTTGGGCCCAGGGCGTTGTTACCGCCTGTGGCCTGAGGCGGAAATGCGCAGTCTCGCCGCCCATGATGAGCCCGAAATCCGCAGCGCTGATCTCACCTCATTGGTGCTGGAGCTTGCAGCCTGGGGCAGCAATGATGTGCCTTGGTTTGAAGCCCCACCACAGGCCGCCTTTGCACAAGGGCAAGATATTCTGACAAAGCTGGGTGCGCTGGATGCGGCGGGTCACATCACCGCCCATGGGCGCGCCATGGCGCGCCTGCCGCTGCACCCTCGCCTTTCACACATGGTTATTGCAGCGAAGGGTTTAGGCGCAGGGCAGGCTGCGGCGGAGGTCGCTTCCATGATCTCAGAGCGCGACGGCCTGCCACGCGACACATCGGCTGATATTGAAACGCGGCTCACCCAAGTGCGAGGATTCGTGCGCGACCGAATGCGCCAGGCACAAAAACAGATTGCGCAACTCGCCGGGCTGGGAGAAGACACTGCGGAACTTTCACATGGCGTGTTGCTGGCGCTGGCCTATCCGGACCGGATTGCGCAGCGGCGCGGCGGGCCGGGGCGGTTTCGCATGACCTCAGGCGCTGGTGCGGTGGTGGCAGTGCATGACCCGCTGGCCAAGTCTGAGTTTATTGCAATCGGTCTTTTGGATGGGGCGCAGACTGAAGCCAAAATCTATCTGGCTGCTCTGCTCACCCGCGCCGAGATTGAAACCTATTTCAAAGATCAGATCACGGAAACATCGAGCGTGTTTTGGGATGCTAAATCGCACAATGTCAGTGCGGCCCGCGTCAAAAAACTGGGCGCACTGGTGCTGGAAGAGCGGCCTTTGGCAACGCCCGATGCTGATGCTGTTTCTGCTGCCATGGCTGATGGTGTCAAGTCCATGGGGCTTGCCGCCTTGCCATGGTCGCAGGGGTCACACATGTTCCGGTCACGGATCACTTTTTTGAAGCGTGTTATGCCTGAACTGGCATGGCCTGATTTTTCCGACTCTGCGCTTTTGGCCGCGCTTCAGGACTGGCTCACACCCTATCTCGCTGGTATGACGCGCAAGGCGCATCTGGAGCGGCTGGATATGTTGGCCATTTTGCGGGCTTTGGTGCCGTATGAAATAGCATCGCGTGTTGAAAAACTTGCCCCCTCGCGCATGGAAGTTCCGGGCGGTGGGCATTATCAGATCGACTATGATGTTGAGGGTGATCCTGTGTTGCGCGTGCGCTTGCAGGAAATGTTCGGGATGAAATCTGCCCCGCAAATTGCTGAGGGCCGGGCGCGCCTTAAAATTGAGTTTCTGTCACCAGGTGGAAAACCCGTGGCAATCACCCAATCGCTCGAAACATTCTGGGTCAACGCCTATCCTGATGTACGCAAGGATTTGCGCGGGCGCTACCCCAAACATCTCTGGCCCGAAGACCCGCTCACCGCGCAAGCCGTTGCTCCACAGCGTTTGCGCTAACACTCCACGACATTGACAGCAAGGCCGCCTGTCGAGGTTTCCTTATAGCGCTCATTCATATCCATGCCCGTTTGACGCATGGTTTCAATGCAGCTGTCGAGTGGCACCAGATGGGCACCATCGCCGCGCAGCGCCAGAGAAGCCGCCGTCACGGCCTTCACCGCGCCAAAGGCATTGCGCTCAATACAGGGCACTTGCACCAAACCTCCCACGGGATCACAGGTCATGCCCAAGTGATGTTCCAACGCAATCTCGGCTGCATTTTCAACTTGTTCATTGCTACCACCCAATGCCGCACACAGCCCAGCCGCTGCCATGGCCGAAGCCGAACCCACTTCACCCTGACAGCCCACTTCTGCGCCAGAGATTGACGCATTGTGTTTGATAATGCCACCGATGGCCGCAGCGGCGAGCAAAAACACGCGGATGCCGCGCTGATCGGCCCCCACACAATGATCAAGATAATAACGGATCACGGCGGGAACCACGCCTGCCGCACCATTGGTAGGCGCGGTGACAATCTTGCCGCCTGCGGCATTTTCTTCATTCACGGCCATGCCATAGACCGACAGAAAATCCATGATCTGGTGTGGCTGAATCTGGTTGTTGCGGTATTCGGCCTTGAGCTTGGCAAAAATATCGGCGGCACGGCGTTTCACCTTCAGGCCGCCCGGCAAAATGCCTTGGGCCTTCAGACCACGGTTCATGCAGGCATTCATGGTGGCCCAGATTTTGTCAAGGCCCTCATCGAGCGACTTGTCATTTGAGCCTACCACCTCATTGGCACGTTTCATCTCAGCCACCGAAAGGCCCGAACTTTGGCCCATGGCCAGCATTTCAACGGCGGACTGGAACGGATATGGCACAGCATGGGTCGCTTTCTGAGGAATGGCCGAAGCGCGCTCAGCCGCAGTTTGTACAAAGCCGCCGCCGATCGAATAATAGGTCTCTTGCAGCAGGATTTTGCCCGCGTCATCAAGCAAGCGGAAAACCAGCCCATTGGCGTGGCCCGCCAGCGCAGGGCCAAAATCAAAAATAACATCTTTATTTTGATCAAAAGGAATGGAGCGGCCCGCCAGCTTTACCTCATTCATCGTCGCCAGAATGGTTTCCACCTTGTCAGAGTCGATATCCTGCGGTGTTTCCCCGGCAAGGCCCAGCACAATGGCCCGGTCGCTGCCATGGCCTTTGCCCGTAAAGGCGAGTGAACCATGCAAAGTACCTGTGATGCGGGTAGTGGCCTTCACATCCCTTGTTTCGGCCAATTGCAGAAACTGCCGTGCCGCCACCATGGGGCCCATGGTGTGGGACGAGGATGGGCCGATGCCAATTTTGAACAAATCGAAGACTGAAAGGAACATAAATGCCATGTTAGCGCAGTGTTTGCTGCCGTCTTGTCGTTTCCAGCCATGTCAGCACGTAAAACCGTCATGGTGCGATCTGTGCCTCACTGCTAACACCACGAGAGGAGATATGTGATGTTAGCAATGGTTTTTGGCCTGTTTGCAGCGTTGTGCTGGTCGCTGCATGATCTTGTAGCGCGTCGATATGCTTCCGAAATTGGCCCAAACCGCATGGCGGTGGCCACATTTCTAGCGGGCGGCATTTTGCTGCTGGGCGTCGTTGGCTGGCATGGCACGATATTATCCGCCGACTGGCCAACGCTGGGCATCGCCGGCGTGTTGGGTGTTATTTATGGTTTTGCAATTGCGGCCTTGTTCAAGGCCTATAGTCTGGCTCCGCTCTCCATCGTTGGGCCTGCGTCTTCGGGCTATCCAGCTTTGGTTGTTTTTTGGGGAATAATCGGTGGCTTAACGCCTAGCCCAACACAGTATTTGGCCATCGGCAGTATCTTGATTGGCATGGTGGTGGTGGGCCGATTTGGCCCCAATGATCGGGATTTGCCCACAATAGACAGAGGTAAAATTTCCCAGCTTATTTTCTATTGTGTTGTGGCAGAGGTGTGTTTTGCAGCCTCTGTTGTGCTTGGGCAGAAGATTGCGCCACGTATTGGAGAATTTGAAGTCACCTTCCTGTCGCGCTTTCCAGCGGCATTGGTCATCATGCCTTTCGTCTTGCGCGAAACACCACTCGCCCCTCGCATCAGTGCAAAAGCGTGGATCGGAATTGTGTTCATGGCAGCACTAGATGTGGCTGCTGTTTCTGGGATCAACTACATGGGCGTATTACCCAATAAGGAATTGGGGGCCATGGGTATCAGCGCTTATGGTGCCATTGCTACACTTCTGGCCATGCTGATCCTCAAAGAGCACACGACGATCTGGCAATGGTTTGGCATCGCCATGATTAGCGCGGGTGTTGCCGTTTTGGGAACAGGTTAGGCGATCAATGCGCCTCATCCCAGTTCTGAGCGGCGCGGGCATCGACTTTTAGAGGCACGGCCAATTTCATTGCGGGCTCTGGGGCTTGTTCCATCGCCTTTTGCACCACGGGCAAGGTTGCAGCGACTTCGCTTTCGGCACATTCAAAAATCAATTCATCATGGACTTGTAGCAGCATACGCGCCGAAAGGTTTGCGGCTTGCAAGGCCGGCATCATGCGCACCATAGCGCGGCGGATAATATCCGCGGCTGAGCCTTGAATGGGGGCATTGATTGAGGCACGTTCCAGAAAAGCTTTCTCCGATGGGTTTGACGAATTGATGCGCGGGAAATGCATGCGCCGGCCAAAAATGGTTTCCACATAACCATTGCTGCGGGCAAAGGCCTTGGTGGCTTCCATATATTCCTTAATACCGGGGAATCGTTTGAAGTAGGTGCGGATGTATTCGCCTGCCTCTTCCCGGCTGATGGAAAGCTGATTGGCCAGACCAAAGGCCGAGATGCCGTAGATGATGCCGAAGTTGATGGCTTTGGCACGCCGCCTGACTGACGAATCCATGCCCTCAATTGGTACGCCAAACATTTCACTTGCCGTCATGGCGTGAATGTCTAGCCCATCGGCAAAAGCTTTCGTGAGTTGGGGAATATTGGCGACATGGGCCAGAACGCGAAGTTCGATTTGACTATAATCTGCGCTGATTAGCTTTTTGCCCAGCGGAGCCACAAAAGCCGTGCGGATGCGCCGCCCGTCATCGGTGCGCACGGGAATGTTTTGCAGATTGGGGTCTGTAGAAGAAAGACGCCCCGTCGATGTTGAAGCCATGGCATAAGAGGTGTGCACGCGGCCGGTTTTGGGGTTGATAAAGGTGGGGAGGGCTTCGGTGTAAGTTGACCGCAATTTTGCCAATTGACGCCAATCGACCACGCGCTTGGCCAGATCAATGCCTTGGGCGGCCAAATCCTCTAGCGCATCGGAATCCGTGCTCCATGCGCCTGTCGCGGTTTTGCGCCCGCCGGGCAAACCCATTTTGTCATACAGAATTTCACCCAATTGCTTCGGCGAGCCAATATTGAAGCTTTGCCCAGCAAGTGTGTGAATTTCAGTTTCGATGGCACCTTGTTTGGTTGCAAATTCAGAAGACAGCTTGGCGAGCACCGCGCGATCAACCTCGATACCTTCAAACTCCATCTGGCATAGAACGGGAACCAAAGGCCGTTCCAGCTTTTCATAGACAGTGACCTTTTGCATCTTGAGCAGCCTGTGTTTGAACAACATCCACAGGCGCAAGGTGATGTCCGCATCTTCGGCGGCGTAGGCTGTGGCTTTATCAATGGCCACACGGTCAAACGTGATCGCAGATTTGCCGCTGCCGGCCACGTCCTTAAAGGCAATGGGTTTGTGACCAAGATGGCGCTGTGAAAGCTCATCCATGCCGTGGCCCACATCGCCTGACTCAATCACATAAGACAACAGCATGGTGTCATCAATCGGAGCGACTTCAATGCCATAATTCTTCAGCAACAGCATATCGAATTTCAGGTTCTGCCCGATCTTTAACACGCTTGGCGCTTCAAACAGCAGTTTGAGTTTGGCCACCACATCAGCGCGCGGCAGTTGTCCGGGGGTAAGGCCCGCAGCAAAAAGCCCATCGCCTGCACCTTGATGCGCGAGGGGAATATAGCACGCCTTGCCCGGTGCCAACGCAAGAGAAACGCCCACAATGCCCGCCTGCATGGCGTCAAGACTATCTGTCTCTGTGTCGATACACACGTGGCCTTGTTCAAAGGCGGCGGCGATCCACCCGTCCAAGGCCGCCATCGAAGAGATGGTTTCATAATCTGCATGATTGACGGGCACGGCCCGCAAGGTCGCCTCACCATCATCACCCTCGCTGATGGGCTTGGCGAGGCGGTTCGCGCTATTCATATCCGGCATGAGAGATTTTGGTTTGGCCGCTTCTGCCGCAACGCCACCTTCCGGTGGCCAGTTTTTGTATGTGACAGCGATCGGCTCAATCGCTGAAGCATCCGCTTCAAGCGCTGTCGCGATCGTCTTGGTGATGGTTGAAAATTCCATCGCTTTCAAAAAGCCGATGAGATCAGTTGGTTTTGGCTTCTCGACGGAGAATGAGGATAGTTCTTCTTTCACCGGCACATCTTGGACTAAGGTAACGAGGCGCTTTGAAATGCGCGCCTGCTCAGCATATTGAATCAGATTTTCGCGGCGCTTTTGTTGTTTGATCTCGCCTGCCTTTTCCAACAATGCCTCAAGAGACCCATAGGTGTTGATCAATTCTGCGCCTGTTTTCGGACCAATGCCTGGAACACCTGGAACATTGTCCGCTGAGTCGCCAGCCAAGGCTTGGACATCGATCACCTTATCTGGCGTCACTCCAAACTTCTCGAGAACCTCAGCTTCACCAATCGCTTTGTCTTTGCCGGGATCATAAAGCTCAATGCCGGGGCGGATGAGCTGCATCAAATCCTTGTCAGACGAGATGATGCGCACGGTGGCACCCTGCTCTACTGCCTGCTTGGCGTAGGTCGCAATCAGATCATCGGCTTCATAATTTTCCATTTCGATGGATGGAATGTTGAAGGCGCGCGTGGCTTGCCTGATCAAATCAAATTGTGGACGCATTTCAGGTGGAGGTTCAGGCCGATGCGCTTTATATTCGGGATAGAAATCCGACCGAAAGGTCTTTGATGAATAGTCAAAAATTACAGCAAGGTGGGTGGGCTTCACATCTGCCGCTTTGGTCTTGAGCAGGCCCCATAACATGTTGCAATACAGACGCACCGCCCCCACGGGCAGGCCATCAGACCTTGTGTTGTATTTTGGATCCTGATTTGTGGATTGAAAATAGGCGCGGAAAATATAACCCGAACCGTCAATCAGATAGAGGTGATCACCGGATTTCAGGCTGGGGTTTAATGTTGAGCTGTTTGACATGGTCACGACTATGCCATCCGAAGGCCCCATTGGGAAGCGGCCTCAGCTTAGCCCAAGCCGGCCTGCGGAACAGAAACGACAATCCGGTATTGCGTGTAAGCCAGAACAAGAGCAGCGGCCCGATCACGCCGACCATCGTGACCAATAAGGCCACCATACCAATATCAAGCTGTGGTGCGAAGCGGAGGAGTGCTGTGCGTGATCCGGCCATGAAGAGAAAAAAAGCCAAATAAATGACGATGGAATTTTCACCACAGTAGCGCACGCCGTCTGCAATTTTGAATTTTGAAAGCAGCACCCCCGAGCTGATCACAGCGCCAGCGCCAACAAAGCCGAGCACGAGGCTGACCACAGGGAGCGACGCATAACCACCACTCACCAGCAGATGATTACCAAAACCCCAAGTTACCAGACCGGCTAAAATCATTGTGCTGGCTTTTGAATTGACCCAAGCGGCAAATTGAAACACATGTTTTGCCATCCAGTAACCTGTAAAGAAAAACACAAAGCGCGCGGCAAATTCATCTACCAGCAGCCAACCTGTGTTGATGGTAGCGATTTCCAAAATTGCACCAATTGCAAAAACCGCAATGGCGGGAGCTCGCTGCGTTAGCTTCACGACGATGAAAAACACAGCCAAAATATAGATGAACCAAAGCGTACCAAAAGGTTCAACCAAAGCCATCAAAAATGCCAAAGAAATTGCCCCAATATCGCCTTGAAGCAAAAGACCTCCGGATTTGGTAAGCAATTGGATGCTCATCCACAGCAGATAGAAATAGGCAAAATGAACAAATTTTGTGTCTAGGTAGGCTCGCCAAGGCTTATCAATGCGAGACGCCAAAAACAGACCCGAAATCAAAAAGAAGTCAGGCATCCGAAATGGCTTGGCCCATTCAATGAAAGGGTGGATAAAGCTGGCCGTATTCACTGCCTTCTCAACACCAAGGGTCGAATGCATCATCACCACCAAAATGATGCAAATGCCCTTGGCATAATCGACCCAATTGATACGGTGTATTAATGAAGTC
>JAGWUY010000360.1 GCA_028868255.1 Alphaproteobacteria bacterium
GCCTGCGTGATCATCATGCGCATCATTGGAATGGTGATCACCATAGACTTCCGCGTCACGCCCCAACTGCTTGAAAGCCTTGGTGCCGAAGAGGCCCGCAATCAGTGCGCCCAGCAATGGCAGGAAGAGAATAGCCTGAACCATCTGAGTCAGCCCTTCATCATGTTAATATCATCAACCGCGATGGTGCCGCGATTGCGGAAATAGGTGACCAGAATGGCCAGACCAATGGCGGCTTCGCCTGCTGCCACAGTTAAGATAAGTAGCGCAAAAACCTGCCCCACCAGATCATGCAAATAAGTGGAGAAGGCCACCAGATTGATGTTCACAGCCAGAAGCATCAACTCAATCGACATCATAATGATGATGACGTTTTTGCGGTTGAGGAAAATGCCGAAAATGCCAATCGTGAAGATCACGGCAGCGACAACCAGATAATGCGTGAGGCCGATCATTGCAGGCCCTCCCCTGACTTCACATCTTTGACAACAACATCCTTCGGGCTGCGGGCCACTTGATCTGCGATCACTTGGCGTTTCACGCCTGTGCGGTGGCGCATGGTGAGCATGATGGCACCCACCATGGCGACCAGAAGGATGAGGCCCGCCATTTGGAAGAAGAACACATATTTGGTGTAAAGAACCTGGCCAATGGCTTGCGTGTTGGTGATGTCCGTGGCCGCCGGGGCCGCAGCTTGGGCAATCAGATCTGGCGAGATCGTCCAGGTGCCGAGCAACAAGATCATTTCAACCAAAAGCACCAAACCAATCACACCGCCGATGGGCAAATATTGCGCCATGCCTTCTCGCAGCTCCACAAAATCCACGTCCAGCATCATAACGACGAACAGGAACAGCACGGCCACAGCGCCCACATAGACCACCACCAAAATCATGGCGAGGAATTCAGCCCCCATCAAAACGAACAGGCCAGCGGCATTGAAGAAGCACAGGATCAAGAACAACACGGAATGAACAGGGTTGCGCGCGGTGATAACCAGCACGGCGGAAGCCGTGGCGGCGATTGCGAAGAGATAGAAGAAGAATGTGATGGCCATCGTTCTTGCCCCTTAGCGATATGGCGCGTCGAGCGCAATGTTGCGCGCCAATTCGCGCTCCCACCTGTCGCCATTGTTCAACAATTTTTCTTTGGTGTACAAAAGCTCTTCGCGGGTTTCTGTGGCGTTTTCGAAATTCGGCCCTTCCACGATGGCATCCACGGGGCATGCCTCTTGGCAGAAGCCGCAATAGATGCACTTCACCATATCAATGTCATAGCGTGTGGTGCGCCTCGTGCCGTCATTGCGGCGCGGGCCTGCTTCAATGGTGATGGCTTGTGCAGGGCAAATGGCTTCGCACAGCTTGCAGGCGATGCAACGTTCTTCGCCATTGGGATAACGGCGCAGCGCATGTTCGCCACGGAAACGGGGTGAGAGCACGCCCTTTTCATGGGGATAATTGATCGTCACCTTGGGCGAGAACATATAGCGCAGCGCCAGCCAGAAGGCCGACACAAATTCTCCGAGAAACAGTGAGCGTGCGGTTTGTGACAATCTCATTTCGGCAACCATCCCATATAAACAAGCACGCCAGAGGTGAGCACGACCCAGAACAGCGAAATTGGTAAAAATACTTTCCAGCCCAGACGCATCAACTGGTCAT
>JAGWUY010000093.1 GCA_028868255.1 Alphaproteobacteria bacterium
GTGTTTCTGGGAAAAAAGCTTGTCGCCTTTTTTGCCTCCACCTGCCATGTGATTGACGTGGGCGGCATTGGCTTTTCGGCCAAGGCCAATTCCAGTTATGAAGAAGGAACCCTCATCCCCCACCTCAAAATCCGCAAAGCGGGCAAGTTAAACGAAGAGTTGCTCAGCATCATTCTGGCCAACAGCCGCAGTCCGGTGGAAGTGAAGGGTGATCTCTTGTCCCTCATCAGCGCCAATGACACAGGTGCCCGCCGCCTCATCGAAATGATGACAGAATTTGAAATGACTTCGCTGGACAAGCTGGCGGATCATATTCTGAAAACATCCGAGAAGGGTGCGCGTGAGGCCATTAAAGCCTTGCCCGAGGGTGAATGGTCTTATGCCATGCCGCTGGATGGATATGAAGCGCCCGTCACCATCAAAGCAAAGCTCAACATCAAGAATGGCAAGATCATCATCAACTACACAGGCACATCGCCTGTTTCGATTTACGGCATCAACAGCCCACGCACCTATTCGCTGGCTTATTCTGTCTTTGCCCTCAAAGCCATCATCGCCCCCCATGTGCCCAACAACATTGGCTCACTCTCCTGCTTTGATATCATCACCGAGCCACATACGATTGTTGATCCCATCCGCCCCTCGCCCGTCACCTCGCGCCATGTCACAGGCCAGATGCTGGCCGATGCCGTGTTCGGCTGTTTGGCGCAGGTGCTGCCCGGCCAAGTGCAAGCCGAAAGTGCAGGCTCCATCTGGATGCTGCAATTTAATTCTGCGCATGGCCGCGTGCCGCACGAGACATTGAAAGGCACGCGGGAATTTGCCGTTCTCGCCATTGGTCTGGGTGGCATTGGTGGCAGGCCGGGGAAAGATGGGCTGTCGACCATGGCCTTCCCTTCGGGCATCGGCGGCATCCCCACCGAAATCACCGAAAGCCTGTGCCCGCTCTGGTTCAAGCAAAAGCAATTCTTGCCCGGCTCTGGCGGCGACGGTGAATATCGCGGCGGGCTGTCCCAGCGCTTTGAAATCCTGAACCGCGAAAACGCCCCCTTCACCATCAGCGCCGCCACGTTTGACCGCATCAAAAATGCCGCCCAAGGCCGTGATGGTGGCAAGCCGGGCCGCAAAGGTGTAGCCCGCCTCAGCAATGGTTACGCCCTGCCCGACAAAGGAATCCATCTTGTGCCCAAAGGCGAAAGCCTGATCATCGAACTCCCCGGCGGCGGTGGCTTCGGCAAGCCCGAAAACCGCAGCGCTGACCGCACAGCCGCAGACAAAAAAGCAGGTGTACTATGACCACAACCACTCCATCCCCCGCCCTTGCAGGCCGCGCTTATCTGCCCGGCATTGGCCCGGCCATTGTGCGGGTTGATGGTGAAAAACTGACCGACATCACCGCCATTTTTCCCACCATGCGCGATCTCTGCGAGATGAAAAACCCTGCTGAGGCCCTGCGCGCCGCGGAGGGAAAATCCATCGGCAAGCTGGCTGATATTCTGGCCAATGCCAGTGATGAAAAGCGCAATGCGGCAAAGCCGTGGTTGCTCGCCCCCATTGACTTGCAAGCCATCAAAGCCGCAGGCGTCACCTTCGCTGTGTCCATGCTTGAACGTGTGATTGAAGAAAAAACCCGCGGTGACGCCGCCGCTGCCAATGCCATTCGCGGCACCATCAATGATCTGGTGGGTGGTGATCTGCACAAGATCAAGCCCGGCTCACCCGAAGCCCAAACCCTCAAAGACACACTGATGAAACAAGGGGCGTGGAGCCAATATCTCGAAGTGGGCATTGGCCCTGATGCTGAAATTTTCACCAAGAGCCCTGTGCTTTCTGCTGTGGGCAGCAACATGGATGTGGGCGTTCACCCCAAATCCTCATGGAACAACCCGGAGCCTGAAGTGGTAATGGTGGTGGCCTCCACCGCCAAGATCGTGGGCGCAACATTGGGCAATGATGTGAATTTGCGCGATGTGGAAGGCCGCTCTGCCCTTCTGCTGGGCAAGGCCAAGGACAATAACGCCTCCACGTCACTCGGCCCCTTCATCCGCTTCTTTGATGAGACCTTCGCTTATGAAGACATCTGCAAAGCCGAGTTGTCGATGAAAGTCACGGGCCGTGATGGCTTCGTGATGCAAGGCCATTCCAACATGGGCTTGATCAGCCGCACACCGGCTGATCTGGTGGCGCAAGCGATTAATTCACATCATCAATATCCTGATGGCTTGGTGCTGTTCTGTGGCACCATGTTTGCGCCTGTTGATGATCGCGGCGCCCAGGGCAAGGGCTTCACCCATCACTTCGGCGATGTGGTGGAAATTTCAACACCACTCTTGGGCACTTTGAAAAACCGGGTGATGTCCACAGATCATGCGCCTCAATGGCGTTTTGGTATTGCAGACTTGATGCGCAATCTGGCGGGGCGTGGGCTCCTATAAATCCTTTCCTTCTCTGCTATTGCCTTGATATAACCGCCAAAGGTTGAGGGGGAAAACTGTGCTGAATCACTTACGCAATTTAAATTTTGCTGCTGTCTTGCTGGGTCTGATGTTGGTTTTTTCCAACAGCAGTTCTGCCCAAGTTGTGGTAACTGCGCCGCCAGCGCCTGATCTCAATAATTTGCACGTGGTCACCCGCGTGGTGCCACCTTTCGTCGTTAAAGATAATGCGCAATTCAAAGGTTTTTCAATTGAACTGTGGCAAGCTATCGCATCCCAAATCAAGGCAACGTCAAATTTTGTTGAAAAAAGCAATATCAAAGAAATTTTGGCGAGCGTGAAGTCCGGGGAAGGCGATGTGGCTATTGCAGCCATTTCTATAACCGCCCAGCGTGAACAGGAATTTGACTTCTCCCAGCCCATGTTTGATTCAGGCCTTCAAATCATGGTGCGCGCCGATAACAATTCCGGCTTCAGCATCTGGCAAGTTTGGAATATTCTATCCAGTGGAGCCATGCCGTTTCTGCTGGGTCTACTCGCCGCTTTGATCATCATTCCTGCCCATTTAGTGTGGTATGCAGAACGGCGTGGCGAAAGCCATTTTATTTCGGAAAGATATTTCCCAGGCATTTGGCAGGCGGCGTGGTGGTCCATCGGGGCGGCCGCAGGTCAGCAGCCCGATAGCCCGGCCTCAAAATGGGGGCGCATCATGGCGGCGCTGGCCATACTGGTATCCATGGTGTTCATGTCTTATTTTCAGGCCACAATCACCACAGCTCTCACGGTGCAAAGCTTGCGAGGCGACATCAATGGGCCGGAAGATTTGCCGGGCCGCAAAGTTGGAACCACCACAGGTAGCACCGCCGCGTCTTATCTCAAAACGCTCGACGTTAACCCTACAGAATTCTCAAAAATCGCGGAAGCATTTACGGCACTTCAAAACAAGCAGTTGGATGCCGTGGTATTTGATTCCCCAGTCTTGCTGTTTTACGCGGCCACCGAGGGGCGCAACAAAGTGCAAGTGGTAGGCCCCATGTTGCGCAAGGAAAATTATGGCATATTGTTCCCGCGCGGTTCCACGCTGCGCAAGCCAGTGAATGAAGCCCTGCTCACCTTGCGCGAAAACGGCACCTATGAATCACTTTACAACAAGTGGTTTTCAGCCACTCAGAGTGCAAACGCAAATTAGCGCACCCGCTCGCTGTATGTGCCAAACACCCGATCCCAAAACAGGGTGGTCACACCAAAATTGAATTGGTTGTCCCCGTGATGGTGAATGGCATGGGCGCGTTTTAATTTACGCAGACTGGTCAGGCCACCACTGGAAAAATGATGCACCGCATAATGTACGGCAGCAAAAGCCAGATAGCCTGCAAGCATGCCCGCAAACCAGAAACAGGCAATGAACCCGCCAATCAGAAATGCCATGGGCAAATACGCCAGAAGGAAAAGTGAGATAAAAGATATGGTGGTCGGTGTTGCGATCATGCCGTTCACATCTCTGTGATGCGCCATATGCAGGTCCTTCACATAGGGCATGTGGTGAAAAGCAAAGCGATGCATTAGATACTCAACCAGCGTCCAAACAACGAAGCCCATAACCACAAGTGATGGGGCTTCCCACCATGGCAGCCGCCCGTCCACACCCCAATATCCAATGACGAGACTGGCCAGAACAAAGATAGGATAGGCAAAAAAATCGAGAAAAAAAGTGGCGGGTGTCATCTGTATTGAAAACAAACTCACGCAAAATCCGAGCGAGCTTCGTCCAACGAGTTTCAATCGCCTGCTATCGAAAAGAAAGTTTTGCATTGTCGACCTCACACACCAACACGATCAACCACAGCCCCCGCTGAATGTGCGCTCTGAAAAGCGTCGTTTCAATGGCAATGTGATATGTCAGCACCGTGACAATTCGTCATCCGACAAAGGCGCGCTCAACCACAAAATTGCCAGGAGCCGCATTGGACCCTTCACGGAAACCCAAAGGCTCTAACATGTCTTTCACATCCTTGATCATGCCCATTGATCCACACATCATAATGCGGTCATGCTCTGGGTTAAAAGCGGGAATACTTAATGCTGTGAAAAACTCTCCCGTGGCAATCAGGGTGGTGATGCGGCCAATATGCGCACTTGCTTCACGCGTGGTTGACGCAAAATGCTTAAGGCGCAAGCCGGCTTGTTCACCCACCAGCGGGTCACTATGCGCAGCTGCTACACTATCAAACCCATATTTCAATTCGCCAATGGTACGGCATGTGTGGGTCACGATCACCTGCTCAAATTTTTCATAAGTCTCAGGGTCGCGCATCAACGAAACAAAGGGCGCAATGCCGGTGCCGGTAGAAAGCATGAACAGGCGCTTGCCCGGCAACAAGGCATCATTCACCAAGGTGCCTGTTGTCTTCTGGCGCAGCAGAACTTCATCACCCACTTGAATTTTCTGCAAACGCTCTGTCAGCGGCCCACCAGGCACCTTGATCGAGAAAAATTCAAGGCTTTCATCCCAGGCGGGGCTGGCGATGGAATAGGCGCGCATCACAGGCTTGGCCTCATCCGGCAAACCCAGCATCACAAACTCACCAGAACGAAAGCGCAGCGCTTGCGGCCTGGTCACGCGGAAGCGAAACAGCCGATCCGTATAATGTTGCACTTCCAAAACACGCTCAGAATAAAAATTGGACATCACACCACCGTTCTTTATAAAGAACAATATCTATATAATACCGAACGCTCCTGCAAGCAAAAAAGCTAAGATCAAACTGACTTTTGACGAAATCGTCAAAAGTCAGCAATATTGATCGACTCTCGAAATCAGGCGATTTTGATGTTTCTACAAAACATCAAAACGCTTGTGATGCCTTGCTTGACATGAATCTAGGACCAGTTCAGTTTAAGTGCGGAAAATCGGCGAGGGGTTGATCTATGTCACTGAACTACAAAGTTGTTTTTGCGGGCCTTGTGGCAATGACAATGATTGGAGCCACCGCTCAGGCGGCCCAATGTGGCAATACCGCCGCAGGTTTTGCTGCGTGGAAAGTTGCCTTTGCACCAGAAGCAAAGGCCGGCGGGATTGGCCCACGCGGGCTTTCGGCCCTCGCTGCCACCAGCTATTCCACCGGTACAATTTTCGCTGATCGACACCAAAAAAGCTTTAACCTATCGCTGGCAGCTTTCATGGCTAAGCGCGGCTCAGCGGGCATTGTGGCCCGTGCCCGCAGCTTAAAAGCCGCCAATGCCGCATTGTTTGCTTCACTGGAAGCCAAATACGGTGTTCCCCCCGGCCCGATTTTGGCCATCTGGGGCATGGAAACTGGTTTTGGTGCTGTTACGGGCAACCAGCCCACAGTCTCCGCCGCTGCCACCTTGGCCTATGACTGCCGCCGCTCAGCCTTCTTCACGGAACAATTGATGGCTGCCCTGAAACTGGTAGATAGCGGGGCCATGTCCATGTCTACCCGCGGTGCCATGCACGGTGAGGTGGGCCAAACCCAGTTCATGCCCAAGAACATCATGCTGTATGGCGTCGGTGGCCGAAACTTAAACAACAAGAATGATGCCCTCGCCTCCACTGCCAATTTCCTGCGCGGCCATGGTTGGAAGCGTGGTGCAGGCTATCAACCGGGAGAGCCTAATTTCGGTGCCATCATGGGCTGGAATGCGGCAAGTGTTTATCAGCAGGCAATTGCGATTATGGGCAAACAGATTGACGGATAAGGACTAAGGGGGTCACCCCCCATGCGTGCGGTCATATCCATTCGGAGGTGACAGCTGCCAATGCACTGGCGGCGCGGCAGGGCGATAAATCTCCACCGTCAGCGGATAGCACGCCGATGTGTCACTCGAATGCTCTTCGCCACAGTCACCACCGGGGCAAGCCGAAAGTGCGCCCAGCAGATTGATCTCGGCAAAAAACTCAATAAAATCTCCCGGCCGCGCCGGCGTCTGCTTCATAAAATACTGCCCGGTGTCACGCGTGAAGCCCGTACACATAAACACATTCAGTACGTCGTGGATAAAGCCTTCCGCCTCATGCAGGCTGCGCCCGGTTTTGGCCGCAAAAGCACGCGTGAGATTGGAATGGCAGCAATGATGATACTGCCCGCCTGACAAAAGATGATGCGTATAGGGGTCACAGCGCGTGCCAATCACATCATGCACCGAACCACCAAATTCATCAAAGCCATACCAATCCAGCGTGTCCTCGGTGATGGTGGCCATGGCGCGAATGTAAGGCATGTTCGACCACAGGCGGTCGCCCGTTGAAAGATGCGTGCCATGCAGTGCGCGCGTCTTGCCAGAAAAAAATCGCTCGGCATGTTCGTCCGCATTCCACAAATTGAGATCGCCCACCTGCGGCCCATCAGTTGAAATGATGCGGAAAAAATATCCCGCTGGCACATCAAAGCAGCGCGCCTCTCGCGGCGGCACAAGGATCGTCTGCACCCTCATCCAACACTCGCGCGCCGCACGATAGGTGGCGAGATCGGCAGGTTTCAAATCATCCACCGGATAACAAATCACAGGCCGCACAGCTTTCTTCTGCGCGGCATCAAATGGAGGTGAGTGTTCTGGGGCGATGAGTTTCATTTCAACTTGCTTTTTTCGACCATTTCTTGCCCGTGGTGTCTGGCTTGTCATCAGCCAAATGCAACCACGAGAGTTGGCTATCCTTAAACGAATGCCCCTCAGGCTTGAACGCTTCTGGGTCATCAAGCTGCGCCAGATAGAAGTGCATCTTATTCGTAAAATTCTCAGAGATATAAGCAACGGGTGAACCGCATCGGCCACAAAAATAGCGCTTCACACCGGGTGATGATTCAAACACGGATGGCGCAGCACCCGTCCACCTCCATGTGCCGTCATACACACCCACAAAAGTCGTCATCGGTGCCGCGCAATTCTTCCGGCAACTCTCGCAGTGGCAGTTCACGCACCCATAAATCGGTTCTGAAAATTGATACCGCACATCACCACACAAACAGCCGCCCGAATGATGTTTCCCCATGTTCAACCCCAATCCAAAACCACCTTGCCACAGCTGCCCTGCTTCATCAGATTAAAGCCTGCGGCATAGTCAGCCGCCTTCATGCGGTGGGTGATCACCTTTCGCACATCAAGGCCTGATTGCAGCATGGCAATCATCTTGTACCACGTCTCAAACATCTCGCGCCCATAAATGCCTTTGATGGTGAGCGCTTTGAAGATGATGGTGTTCCAATCCACAGGCATCTTGCCAGAGGGAATGCCCAGCATGGCGATTTTGCCACCCATGATCAGATGCTTGGTCATCTGCTCGAAAGCCGGCGGCGCGCCCGACATTTCAAGCCCCACATCAAAACCCTCGCGCATACCCAGCTTATCCATCTCGCGGCGCAAATCCTGGCGTGACACATTCACCGTAACGGCATCAGCCACCTGGCCGCAAAGCTCAAGCCGGTAATCATTCACATCCGTCACAACCACATGCCTGGCCCCCACATGACGGCACACAGCAGCGGCCATAATGCCAATGGGCCCCGCACCCGTGATCAACACATCCTCGCCGATCAGATCGAATGAGAGTGCAGTGTGAACGGCATTGCCCAACGGGTCGAGAATGGCCCCAATTTCATCATCCACCTCATCGGGCAAATGAATGGCATTAAAGGCCGGAATTTTGAGGTATTCGGCAAAGGCGCCGGGCACATTCACACCCACGCCCTTGGTCTCAGGATCAAGATGAAAATGCCCCGCCCGCGCCATGCGGCTTTTCATGCCAATCAAATGGCCTTCGCCCGAAACGCGGTCACCCACTTTTACAGTGCGGACGTGAGACCCCACTTCCACCACGCGCCCCGCAAATTCGTGCCCCACCACCATCGGAACCGGGATCGTCTTTTGCGCCCACTCATCCCATTTCCAGATGTGCAAATCCGTGCCGCAAATCCCAGTCTTGGCCACCTTGATCAAAATATCATCAATGCCGATTTCAGGAACAGGCTCATCACGCAAAGTGAGGCCTTCCGATTTTTCTGCTTTCACCAAAGCACGCATCAAATCACTCCCAATTCTTTGCCTGCCTGTGTGAAGGCGGCGATTGCTATTTTTATTTGCTGAGGGCTATGCGCTGCCGACATTTGC
>JAGWUY010000094.1 GCA_028868255.1 Alphaproteobacteria bacterium
TTTCTCCCGTTCCAGGCTGGCCACGGCCCGGATTATCCGCCAGCTGAATGTGGCCGATCACCGGCAAAAGGCGGGTGAGTGTGGCAGCCAATTCACCCTCGCTGCGCTGCATGTGATAAATGTCATATTGCAGTTTGATGTTGGGGTGGCCGCAGGCCGTGATGGCGTTCAAACCATCAGCAGAGGTGTTGAGGAAGAAACCCGGAAACTCCTGAGCACTGATCGGCTCAACCAGCAGGTCGATATTTTCCCTGGCCAAATGTTCTGCTGCGAAATGCAAATTTTCAGCGAGGGTGGACCAGAGCTTTGCTTGTGCCACACCTTGTGGCGCGATGCCCGCGAGACAATTGATCTGTTTGCAATCCAAGGCTTGGGCATAGTCAATCGCGGTTTTTACGCCGACACGAAATTCTGCAACGCGATCCGGATGGCAGGCGATGCCGCGCTCGCCCTTGTTCCAATTTCCCGCTGGCATATTGATCAGGATTTGTTGCAGGCCATGATCCTGGAGGCGTTGAACCAAATCCCGTTTCTGAAACTGGTAGGGGTTTGCAAATTCCACGCCTTTAAAGCCAGCTTTGGCGGCGGCGGCGAAACGATCTAAAAAATCATGCTCGGTGAACAGCCAGCCGAGATTGGCGCAAAACTTCAACATTTTGGCACTGTACTTGATTGGCAATTTTTGACAATGAGGGGCATGACCAAATCGATTTCTTATCTCGAAAAACTCACCGCCTTTGCCACCATCAGCAAGGACAGCAATCTGGCGCTGACGGACTATGTGCAGGAGCTTTTGAAAAGTTGGGGCATTGCCTCAACACTTGTGCACAATGAAGAAGGCACCAAGGCTAATCTTTGGGCCACAATTGGGCCATCTGACAAGGGTGGTGTGGCACTTTCGGCGCACACCGATGTGGTGCCGGTGGTGGGGCAAAACTGGACGAGCGATCCATTCACGCTGGTCAAACGCGGTGGCAACCTTTATGGGCGCGGCACGGCAGATATGAAAGGCTTCATCGCCTGCTGCCTGGCCATGGCACAGAAGATTGATCAGACAAAACTGAAAACGCCCATTCATTTTGCGTTTTCCTATGATGAGGAAATTGGCTGCATCGGGGTGCGGCGCTTGCTGGACATGTTAAAGAGCCTGCCCTTCCGCCCGCGGTTTTGCATCGTAGGTGAGCCCACCATGCTGCAAGTTGTGACGGCGCATAAGGGCAAGCTGGGCTTTCGTGTGACGGCGCATGGGCTGGAGGCACATTCATCACTTGCGCCCATTGGTGTGAATGCGATTTATATGGCGTGTGATCTGATTGCAGAAATTCGGCGGATTCAAAGTGATCTTGCCGCGCATGGTGCGCGCGATGGCGATTATGAAGTGGCCTTCACCACGCTGCATGTCGGCAAGATGGCGGGTGGCGAGGTGATGAACATTGTGCCCAACCATGCGAGCTTTGATTTTGAAATCCGCTACCTGCCACAGGATGATGAACATGCGATTGTGGCGCTCATCAAGCAGGCGGCAGAAGATGTGGCCATGCGTTTCCGCGGGGTTTACCCGGATGCGCGGTTTACCTTTGCTGATTTGCAAAGCTACCCCGCTTTGGATACGCCCGTTGATTCAGAGGTTGTGAATTTTGTGCGGGCGCTGACCGGCGGCAACTCCACCGGCAAAATCACCTTTGGCACCGAAGGCGGGCTTTTTCAAAAGGAACTTGGCATTCCCGCCGTGGTGTGTGGACCCGGCAATATTGCGGTGGCACATAAGCCTGATGAATATGTGTCTGAAGCGCAAATGGCCGCGTGTGATGAGATGCTGGCAAAGTTGGTTGAGAGGTTGTCTTAAGCTTTCTCCTTCCCCAACACTTGGGGAAGGTGGCTGCGAAGCAGCCGGAAGGGGTTGTCGATTTGTGGTTCTGTTATTTGCATTTCAGTGTGCTGCACGTTCCCCACCCGTCACGCGTGCTGCGTGCCACCCTCCCCAAGTGTTGGGGAGGGATGAGGCTCAAGGATCACCCGGCACGCCATAACTTGGCGCTTTTGTCGGGTCTATGGCGCGTTGCAAGTAAGCGCCCATTTGCGGCTTATAGTCTTCCCACAATTTGCGAAGTGTCTTGATGGGGTCAGTGTCATCCCAATCCACGCGCAGGCTGACCAGTGGGAAGCTGGTTTGGTGATAGACGATGAGGGCTGCAGAATGCACAGGACCCTCTTCCCCACCCGATAACATTCCCGCCTCCAGCGCGCGCAGCAACCGCTCGGCCAAATGCTCGCCCGCATTGGCAGCGAAACTGGCTGTCATCGCATTGGGCAATGTGGCCACTTTCAGTAAATTGCCCGCCGCGACACAATCTTTCTGTTCGGATACACCATGGGTGCCGAGGATGTTTTTTCCAGACCATGAGGCAGTGTTGCCATGGGCGTCCACTGCGGTGAGCTGGCGATACTCCGCAAATGGATTGCTGCGGATGAGTGAGTCAATTGAATCTCTTGCACTCAAGCCTTGAGACATCAGATCAAGGGCTTTGGGACCTAATTCAGGGTCGGTGATGTTTTGTGTGGCCACAGCGCCCACACTTGCACGCGCATGGGGGCAGCGGGCACCGACGGCGATGGATGAAGTGGTGATGGCTACGCCAAAGGCCCCGGATTTGGCGCAGCGGCCGGCGATTGAAAATGTCATCGGCCTAATCCGGAATCACGGCTGTGGCTTCGATCTCCACCAGCCATTCAGGCCGCGCCAAAGCCGTAATCACCAGCCCGGTTGAGCAAGGGAAAACGCCCTTCAACCACTTACCCATTTCACGGTAGACTTGTTCCCGGTAGCGGATGTCGGTCAGATAAATCACCACGCGGCAAATATGATCCATGTGGCCGCCTGCCTCTTCCATCAGCATCTTAATGTTGGCCATGGCCTTGGCGGTTTGGGCTGTGGCATCGCCGACATGGAGGCTTTCGCGCGTGTCCAAATCCTGCGCTATTTGCCCGCGCACAAACACCATGGTGCCGCGCGCCACGACGGCCTGACACAAATCATTATCAAGTTTTTGTTCGGGGTATGTATCTTTGGTGTTAAAGGGGCGGATGCGTTTATGTGCGGTCATAAGATTGCCTCTTGTATCGTTGAAGTACGATCATATCCAAGCTTTGACTTTCTTTAAAGAACCATTGCCAGCCAGCGCCAAATGCGCAAAAAGCTGAAGAATCCTGATATGAAAGCTTACAGCTTCACTCGCTTCCAAACAAAAACGGAACCACACCATGCGCGCAGATACACCGCCCACCATTCACCTTAAAGACTATAAGGTTGTGCCTTATCAGATTGACAGTGTGGATCTGGAATTCAATATGGCGCCTCATGCCACGCGCGTAACATCGCGCATCGCGCTGCGCCCCAACCCTTTGAGCAAAGAAAAGTCTGCCCCGCTGGTGTTCGATGGCGAAAAGCTGACTTTGCTTTCCGTGACACTCGATGGCCGGTTGCTGGGCCCCAAGGATTATGCCGTTTCGGATTCGCGGTTGATCATTGCCATGGTGCCGCAGAAACCATTTGCGCTGGTGATCGAAACGGAATGTGACCCCAAGGGCAATACAGCGCTGACAGGCCTTTATATGTCCAATGGCATGTATTGTACGCAGTGCGAAGCGCAAGGCTTCCGGCGCATCACCTATTTCTATGATCGGCCTGATGTGATGACGGTGTTCACCGTGCGCATTGAAGCGCCAAAAACACTGCCTGTGCTGCTTTCTAATGGAAACCCGGGCAAGACAGGTGCTGTGGATGGCGAACGGCATTTTGCCGTGTGGCATGACCCACACCCCAAGCCTAGCTATTTGTTCGCCTTGGTTGCGGGTGATTTGGCGCATGTGAAAAGCAATTTCACGACCAGCGAAGGGCGCAAGGTGAAACTTGGGATCTATGTCGAGAAAGGAAAGGAAGGCCGCTGCGCCTGGGCCATGGAAGCGTTGAAAGCCTCGATGCGCTGGGACGAGACAGCCTTTGGCCGCGCGTATGATTTGGATGTGTTCAATATTGTTGCCGTATCTGATTTCAACATGGGGGCGATGGAGAACAAGGGCCTTAATATCTTCAATGACAAATATATTCTTGCTCTGCCCGAAACGGCGACAGACACCGATTACGTGCTGATCGAAGCAATCATCGCCCATGAATATTTCCACAACTGGACCGGCAATCGCATCACTTGCCGTGATTGGTTTCAACTGTGCTTGAAGGAAGGGTTGACAGTGTTCCGCGATCAGGAGTTTACCTCTGACATGCGGTCGCGCGCCGTCAAACGCATTGAAGATGTGAAAACACTGCGGGCGCGGCAGTTCCCTGAAGATCAGGGGCCGCTGCAGCATCCGGTGCGGCCATCATCCTATATCGAGATCAATAATTTTTATACGCCGACAGTCTATGAAAAAGGCGCTGAACTGTGCCGCATGATGAAAGCGCTGATTGGGCCAAAAGCCTTTGCCAGGGCGATGAAGCTTTATTTCAAGCGCCATGATGGCGAGGCGGCGACGGTGGAAGATTTTGTGGCTTGCATGGCCGATGCTTCTGGCCGCGATATGACGCAGTTTTTCCGCTGGTACAATCAGGCCGGTACACCCAAAGTTTCGGCACGTGGGGATTATGATGCCAAGCGCAAAACATTCACCCTTGAAGTCAAGCAAACCACACCGCGCCTGAAAGGGCAGAAGGTGAAATTGCCTCTTCACTTTCCACTGGCGTTGGGGCTGGTTTCGGCCAAGGGCAAGGACATGCCGCTTGAGCTTAAAGGCCAAGGTGCGGTGAAATCCGGCCTCATTGAAGTCACTCAGGCCAAGCAGAGTTTTACTTTTGTGAAGGTGGCCGAAAAGCCTGTACTTTCGCTCAACCGTGGATTTTCAGCACCAATTGTTTTGAAGACCAATGTGACTGAGGCTGAACAGTTGTTTTTGATTGGGCATGATGCGGACCCGTTCAATCGCTGGGAAGCGGCGCAGACAGTTGGGAAGGCTCTCATTCTCAAAACCATCAAGGCCCTTGCAGCCGGGCGCAAGGCACCATCGGTTTCAGGCTTTGCTGATGCGTTGGGCAAGTGCTTGGCCAATGGCAAACTTGATGAGGCTTTCAAGGCGCTGATGCTGAGTTTGCCAAGCGAGGCTGATCTTGCAGCTGCTGTGGGCAAGGAAGTGGACAGTGAGCAAGTCTATGCAGCGCGAGAACACGTGCGCCGGAACATTGCCAAACAGTTGGCCCCTGTTCTGCGCAAGGCCCATGATGCCACACATATTTCAGGCCCTTACAAGCCTGATACGCAAGGCACAGCCCAGCGTTCATTGCGCTATGTTTTGCTCAGCATGATTGCAGGTGAAAATGCTGCCGACGCATTGGCACTGGCTGCAAAAGAACTGCACCAACCCGACAATATGACGGCGGAAATTGGCGTGTTGCAGGCGGTCAAATCCGTAGATGGTGGGCAGGCCATGCTTGAGGCATTTCATTCCAAGCACAAGGATGATCATTTGCTGATCGACAAATGGTTCATGATGAACGCCACCATTGCGGGGGCGGATGCGGCGCGGCGGGTGAAGCGTCTGCTGTCCCACCCTGATTTCAAAATGACGACACCAAACCGCGTCTATGCTCTGGTGGCCAATTTTGCCAACAACAATGCTACAGGTTTTCATGCCGCATCAGGTGAAGGATATGCGGTGGTGGCGGATGTGATTGTGGCGCTGAATGCCATCAACCCGCAGGTGGCGGCCCGGCTTTCAACGGCGTATCGCAGCTGGCGCCTATTTGACGTTGAACGGCGCGCCCATGCGCAGCGTGAAATGCAGCGGATTTTGGCCACGCCCAATTTGTCTAACGATGTGTTTGAGATCATTTCGAGAACGCTGCAAGCTTAGTTCGCATTCCGTCAAGCTTTTGCTTGGCAAATCAGATTCACAGGCAGTAATCGTATGGCTTGAGTCGCCACCACTGATTCGTTTGTGAGCCGCGTTGCTGTTTCAGGTCTGGCGACGTTTTCTGATTTTGAACTGGGCGCAAGTTGACGAATTCGAGAATTAGGGAGCTTTTTTTCCGCGATCGCACACTGCGTCTGCCATTGCCATGGCCGGGGCACAAAGGCATTGCAGTTTCTGAGCGCGGCATGCGTTTGCTTATTACCTTGCTAACAGGATTGTTTCTGTTGATGCTGGCTGCGGCCTTAGCCTCGCAATTAATCTTGAACCGCGCACAGCATGTTGCTGAACAAGGCAAGATTTCACTCATTGAAAGTGACCGCGTGGCGGAGGCCATAAAAGTTAAGCTGTTGACTGAAGCGGCTTCAGCGCAAAGCTTGAGTGAGTTTTCACAAAGTCTCTTGGTTGGTGCCGTGCCCGCCGATGCGACAGCTGGCAACCGCGTGTTCCTGTTGTTGTCTAAAGACGGCAAAATCATGGGCCGGGTGCCTACCACAGTGGCGGCAGACCATAGCGCTATCGAAAGTGTGATGGGATCTGGTTTCGTGCTTGACGCCGAAATCAATGACCAAAAAATGACAGTGACCAAGTTGGCCAGCGGCGAAGACGCTTACATGGCCTTAAGGGATTTGACCCCATTTCAAGGTAGTCTTTTGACCTATCAAAAAGCTGCCGATGTTTTGACGCCTTGGCGTGGCAGCGTTATGCAGCTGAGCCTTTTGTTTGGTGCAACGATGATGGTGTTGGTGCTGTTGTCAACTGCATTCTATTGGCAAGCCAGCAAAGCCTCTGATGCCGATGACATGCTGACCCTAGCCACCACACGTTTGGACAAGGCACTTGATGGCGGGCAATGCGGATTGTGGGACTGGAACCTGGCGGAGGGCCATATTTTCTGGTCGCGCTCGATGTTTGAAATTCTGGGATTATCTCCGAAAGGCGAGTTCTTGAGCTATGGGGATGTGGCCTCGCGCTTGCATCCGGAAGATTCCAAACTTGATGTCTTGATCGAGGACTTATTGGTTGGCAGGCGCAAGACTTTTGACCAAGAATTTCGGATGCGCCATGATCGAGGCCATTGGGTTTGGCTGCGCGCGCGCGCCGCTTTGGAACAGGGCGAAACCGAAAACGAGCCGCATCTGGTTGGCATTGTGTTTGACATTTCACTGCAGAAAAAACTCGACAAGATGAACCGCGACGCTGAAGTGCGCTTGAAAGACGCGGTGGAAAATATTTCTGAGGCCTTTGTGTTGTGGGATACGGAAAGCAAGCTGGTTTTATGTAACAGCAAATATCAGCAGTTCCACTCCCTGCCCGCTTCGGTGTGCCAGCCCGGAACCACTTATAGTGAAGTGGCTGCGGCTTCAAAAGAACCAGTGGTGCGCCAGGCTGTGCCCGCGCAAGTGGATGATGCGACAGGTTCACGCTCGATGGAGGTGCAACTGGCTGATGGGCGCTGGTTGCAGATCAATGAACGGCGCACCAAAGATGGCGGCTTTGTTTCAGTGGGCACAGACATCACGGCTCTAAAGCAACAAGAAGAACGGTTGATGCAATCTGAGCGCAACTTGATGATGACGGTTCGCGACCTGCAAAAGCAACGCCAATTGGCAGAAGAACAATCCCAGCGCTTGGCTGAACTTGCAGATAAATACGCGAGTGAAAAAACCCGCGCTGAAGATGCCAATCGATCTAAATCTCAGTTCTTGGCCAATATGAGCCATGAATTGCGTACGCCGCTCAACGCTGTAATCGGTTTTAGCGAGGTTATGAGCCAGAAGCTGTTTGGGCCGTTGGGTTCAACAAAATATGATGAATACGCCGCCGACATTGGCAAGAGCGGGCAATTTCTGCTCGACGTGATCAATGACATTCTGGACATGTCTAAAATTGAAGCGGGGCGTGTGGAGCTTGAACCCAGTGTGGTTGATCTGCGCGCCATTTTGGATGATGTGGTGAGCCTGCTTTCGCCTCGCGCACAAGCCGGCAAACTGGAACTTGGCTTAGACTTTGGCGAAGCACCGCTTTTCATGGCAGATCGGCGTGCGCTGAAGCAGGTGTTCATTAATTTGGTTTCCAACGCCGTCAAGTTTACGCCAGAAGGTGGTTCAGTCACCGTTAAGGTGCGCAGCCATGATGAACAGGTGACAGTGCAAATTATCGACACTGGCATTGGTATTCCTCAGCGCGATATACAAAAATTGGGTAAACCTTTTGAACAGGTGGAAAACCAATTCACCAAGAGCAAGGGCGGCTCGGGCCTTGGCCTTGCTATTTCAAAATCACTGGTGGATTTGCATGGCGGAAGTTTGCGAATTCAAAGCCAAGTTGGCCATGGCACGATGGTGACGGTGGTGTTGCCCGCCAAGACAATGCGGATGGCGCTTTCGGCGTAGCTGCTAAATCCTTGGATTCGTTGTCCTATAAAGCGTCGTCATACGCCGCGCAGGCGGAGCATCCATTCAATAACAGATGTTTGTTTTTATTATGGATTCCCGCGTGCGCGGGGATGACGGCCTATAGGATTTGGAAGCGTCTGATGCTCTAAAATTGGCCAGTCATTGCTTCTTGCCGTTG
>JAGWUY010000095.1 GCA_028868255.1 Alphaproteobacteria bacterium
AAAACCTGATGAAGGTGGACCCCGATGTGGTGGCTTATTTGAAGGCCGACCGCGCGGAGGGCAATTATGAAAGCACCAAGACCGGGAACTTTGATCTCTATCTGCCTTTTATCGAAAAGGGCCTGCGCCTTTTGGCCAAGGGCGGGCGCATGGCCTATATTGCGCCAAGCTTGTGGACGGTGAATGAATATGGGGCGGGATTGCGCAGATTGATCCACCGCACGGGGCAACTTGAACGCTGGCTGGATTTCAAAAGCTTTCAGGTTTTTAAAGAGGCGATCACTTATACAGCGCTGCAGTTTTTTACGCAGACGAACTCAACTTTGGTTGGAGTCGCATTCTCAGAAGATGGTGAAATTGGCGATATTAATTGGGGAGATCAAAGTAACTGTATTACCATTGACGAAATAGCGTCGGATGACCCTTGGCTAATGTCTACCGGGAAGGAACGCGACCTAGTTGTTGGGTTGAAATTGCGATGCCCAGATCTCGGCTCGCCGCAAGTTACTGATTCAATTTTTCAAGGATTGATTGGTGGTGCGGATTCAATATTTCATCTCGAAAAAGTTAGTGCCGGTAGCTACCAATCCTACGACGATGACGGTAACAGCCGACTTGTTCAGATGGAAGATGGTCTGCTTCAACCGTTGATCTCAGGACCTGAAATCAAGCGCTATGAACTAAACAGTACAAATCGACACATAATTTTCCCTTACAGCAAAACAGAAGGAATTGTTTCGTTGATTGCAGAAGCTGAACTTTCGCTGAAATTTCCAAAAACACATGAATATTTGACAAGTTTCAAAGACGATCTGCAAGAGCGAGAAGATGGCTCCTATTTTGACGATAGTTGGTATCGATTTTCGCGGAGTCAAAATCTAGGTATTCAAAGGTCTTCAAAATTGATTGTTGCACAGACAGTGCCAAGGATGCGCGTTTACTGCGACTTTGACGGCAAATGGTGTCTAAATAACGTGCGAGTAAATGGAGTAGTTCCAGCAAAAGGGATGAGTCTTGAGTTTTTATTGGGTGTAACAAATAGCAACACCTTTGACTATGTTTTTAGGTTGTTAGCAAAGCCCAAACAAGGCGGATGGTTTGAGGCCAACAAACAATTCATCGCTCCCCTGCCCGTTCCGAAAGCAACACCGGAACAACAGGCCGTGATCGGGAAAAAAGCGCGGCACTTGCAGGAAATTTGGACGAAGCGCCGCGACTTGATTGAGGAAGTGGAAGCGCGGCTTTCGATTTTGCCGCGCCAGAGATTTAAAGCCAAATTCCTATGGCCGGATTTGCCTGACGCCAACAAAATGATTTTGCCAAAAGATTTGCGGGAGGCTGAAAAGACCGTTTGGAAAAAAGAGGAAATGAAACGTCTTGAAGACGCCAAATATGATGCGCTGCAAGGCTTTCTCGACACCAAGGCAGAATTGCAGGTTGAATTCTCTCGTGGGGAGCTGCGCTTGCTTTCAGGCGGCAGGCCCGTTCTGAGCAAGATATTTGTTGCCGATGAGGTGGGGCCATTGGTGGCGCAATATTGGCGCTATGTGATTTCACAGCGCAAGACGGAAGCCAAAACCTTTGCCAAGGCGCTTGGTGACTATCCTTCACCTGACGCATCAGACGCAGCCCGACAATTTGCTGAAAGGGTGGACGAATTGTTGGCACTGAATGAAACCATACTTGGCCATGAGCACGACATGAATGACGCGCTCTATGACCTTTATGAACTATCCACAGCCGAGCGCCAATTGATTGAGGATGATTGCGCCAAGCGCCCATTGCTTTAGAATAGGACGTGAGAGAATCCTGAGCCCATGCGTCAACCATCATTATTTGACCCACCCAAACCTGCCCAGAAGCCAGCAGAAAACTTAGAACCGCTGCGGCGGCACTTGCACGGCGTTTTGCGGGATTTGCGCCACGCGGAAGTGATGCCATGGGGCCGGGTGAGCGCTGAGTTGAAAGAAAAAGATTTTTTGCGTTATGCCAGTGCCCTGCCAGAAGACGAGCGCGAACCATTAGTATTAGAGTTTTATCGGCAGCTTTCGCGGGTAAGATTGGCCACTGAAGAACGGATGCTCGACGCACCGACAGTGAAATAGGCTTTAAAAATCTCCTATCTATACTCTCCACGAAGAGCCGCCTAACGGCCCCCCTCTGTCGGCGGAGCCGACATCTCCCCCGCAAGCGGGGGCGAATGAAGGGGGTGAATTTTTGTTTTTGAAAGGAATTTTCCCATGCCCCACACCTCTCGCCTGTGGCAGGATTATGCTGTGCGGGTTTCGGCGGAGGAGCGGTTGGCCATTGACATGGCGCCTATTCTGGCGCGGCCGGGGGCGGAGGAATGGTGTGGGGTGATTCCGCTTGTCGTGCAGCGCCTGCGTTATGACCAGCATTGGGAAGCCATGCAGATCAACGATTTGATGCGGGCCAAGGGGTTTGACAACGCAGAAGCTTTTGGCCGGGCCGTGCGGGTGGCGGCTTTTGATCTGCGTTGCAGGCTGGTGACCAGCTGGCCGGGCTTTGTGCTGTTGTTTCTGAAACTGTTTGATGACGCATATGCTGCGCAATTTCCCAGCCTGTTTTTGGCCGCGCTGGCCCAGCCGCATGTGCCGCCGGTGGATTTTGACATGGCTGAGGTTTTGGGGTTTGCCGCAGCTTTGGTGGTGCCAGATCCGCCGCCAGCCCATACGGGCTTCGCCCTGGCAACGCGCTCTGGCCGGGTGCAGCACATCAGCGCTTTGCGGTTGTGACTCGGCCCCCCTCTGTCACCGGAGCTGACATCTCCCCCGCTGCGGGGGGAGAATGAATATTTCATAGTGCTGGGGGCTTGACCTTGCGTGTGCTGCGCCCTATCTGAGCAACAACTGTTAGCACTCTTGACTGGTGAGCGCTAACAGGGCTTTGGGTGGCGGACGCTATCTGAAGCTATTTCCAGTTTAAACAATCGTTTACAGGAGTTATACCCATGAAATTCCGTCCTTTGCACGACCGCGTTGTCGTGAAGCGGGTTGATGAAGACACCAAGACCAAGGGTGGCATCATCATTCCTGAGACCGCTCAGGAAAAGCCAATGCAAGGCAAAGTGATTGCTGTGGGCCCCGGCGGCCGCGATGAAGCAGGCAAGCTGATCCCCATCGACCTCAAGAAGGGTGATACCGTTCTGTTCGGCAAATGGTCGGGCACGGAAGTGAAGATCAATGGCGAAGAGCTTTTGATCATGAAGGAATCAGATGTGATGGGCGTTTTGGAATAAGTTTTGAAGGGCGCGAATTCTTAGCCGAAAAGTCTGCAACTTTTCGGGAATGCGCGCTGAAGCTCTTCATTTCTATTCATCATTCAAAATTTTAAAGGAATAAAATAATGGCTGCTAAAGAAGTAAAATTCGGTGCCGAAGCCCGCGAGAAGATGCTCCGCGGTGTCGACATTCTTGCCAATGCTGTAAAAGTAACCTTGGGCCCCAAGGGCCGCAATGTTGTGATTGATCGCAGCTTTGGCGCCCCACGCACCACCAAGGACGGTGTGACTGTTGCCAAGGAAATCGAACTGGAAGACAAGTTCGAAAACATGGGCGCACAGATGGTGCGCGAAGTGGCTTCCAAGACCAATGACATCGCCGGCGACGGCACAACAACCGCCACCGTTCTCACCCAAGCCATTGTGCGCGAAGGTGCCAAGAATGTGGCTGCGGGCATGAACCCCATGGATTTGAAGCGCGGCATTGATTTGGCCGTGGCTGCTGCCATTGACGACCTGAAGAAGCGCTCCAAGAAGATCAAGTCATCCGAAGAAATCGGCCAAGTCGGCACGATCTCAGCCAATGGCGAAGCCGCCATCGGCCAGATGATTGCCACTGCGATGCAGAAGGTTGGCAATGAAGGCGTGATCACTGTTGAAGAAGCCAAGACTGCCGAAACCGAACTCGAAGTGGTTGAAGGCATGCAGTTTGATCGTGGTTATCTGTCACCTTACTTCATCACCAATGCCGACAAGATGGTAGCTGAACTGGAAGATGTTTACATCCTCCTGCATGAAAAGAAGTTGTCTTCACTTCAAGCCATGCTGCCAATTTTGGAAGCTGTGGTTCAGACCTCTAAGCCATTGCTGATCATTGCTGAAGACATTGAAGGCGAAGCGCTTGCAACTTTGGTTGTGAACAAGCTGCGCGGTGGTCTCAAGATTTG
This sequence comes from Alphaproteobacteria bacterium, assembly GCA_028868255.1. Taxonomy (GTDB): domain Bacteria; phylum Pseudomonadota; class Alphaproteobacteria; order Rhizobiales; family Aestuariivirgaceae; genus Aestuariivirga. The sequence continues at coordinate 4,188 of JAGWUY010000095.1, forward strand.
TGCTGTGAAAGCTCCTGGCTTCGGCGATCGCCGCAAGGCCATGTTGGAAGATATCGCCACATTGACCGGTGGTCAGGTGATTTCTGAAGACCTCGGCATAAAGCTGGAAAATGTTGGTCTTGATATGTTGGGCCGTGCCAAGCGCTGCCGCATTGACAAGGAAAACACCACCATTGTTGACGGTGCTGGCAAGAAGGCCGACATCCAAGGCCGTGTTGCTCAGATCAAGGCGCAGATCGAAGAAACAACTTCGGACTATGACAAGGAAAAGCTGCAAGAGCGTCTGGCCAAGCTCGCTGGCGGTGTTGCTGTGATCAAGGTTGGAGGTTCAACCGAAGTTGAAGTGAAGGAACGCAAGGACCGCGTTGACGATGCTCTCAATGCCACCCGCGCTGCTGTTGAAGAAGGCGTGGTTCCTGGTGGTGGTGTGGCTTTGCTGCGCGCCAAGAAGGCCGTGGATGCTTTGCATTCCGATAACGCCGACACCATGGCCGGCATCAAGATCGTATCGAAGGCCCTTGAAGCCCCGATCCGTCAGATCGTTGAAAATGCTGGTGTTGAAGGCTCGATCGTTGTTGGCAAGTTGCTTGAGAAATCAGGTAACTACGGCTTCAATGCGCAGACCGAAGAATATGTGGATATGATTGCCGCTGGCATCATCGATCCAACCAAGGTTGTGCGTGTGGCTTTGACCGATGCTGCATCAGTGGCCTCACTGCTGATCACCACCGAAGCCATGATCGCCGAAAAGCCAAAGAACACCCCACCTGCAATGCCAGGCGGCGGCGGCATGGGCGGCGGTATGGGCGGCATGGATTTCTAAGAAATCCAGCAAAGCCGCCCATCACTCAAAGTGGTTTGATTGGCCAAGGCCAATCAAACTGGCGGCATGGATTTCTAAGAAATCCAGCAAAGCCGCCCATCACTCAAAGTGGTTTGATTGGCCAAGGCCAATCAAACTGGCGGCATGGATTTCTAATCCACGGTTGTTCATACGAAGATACCGAACCCCGGTCGAAAGGCCGGGGTTTTTTGCTACTCTCACCGCGATCTCAATGGTTTGAGAGGGTTCTCCACACGATCAAACTTACATTATTCGAAATTCTCGCCCCAGCGATTGCTGCTGTGATAGCGAGCCTTCGGCAAAAAAGACTTGCAGAGCTCAAACTATTTCGTACTCATTGTTTTCAACGAAACTCAGTCGCACGCTCTATTCACCTGATGAATTCGCCAAAATTAACAATATCGCAGAAAAATATGCTGGCACGGGTGAGGAGCAAACACTGTGCTAGGAATGCGCGTTTGTGCAGGGTTTCATTCAATGCGCACTGTGCAGCGAACCGTCAAAGTTCGAAGACTCCACGAAAGACAAAATTACGTTTCATTGACGAGCATACTGGCCTGATGCTTAAAAGCCATTGGCGTTCGGCTATGCCTCCAAATCGGTGGTTCACTTTATGATTGTTGGCATTGTTCTTTTGGTTTTGCTCTGCGTTTTAGTCTTGGTAGGCTTGCGCACGGCCTTTGCACTCCCGCATTCGGGTGGGCCGCAATTTGGCACCGCACCTGACCAAACCACGCCACATTTTGCACCACGCCTTGCCGCTTTGGTGGCGCGCCACCAACAGCAAACAGGGGTTTATGCTTTGTCTGACGGCCAAGAAGCATTGGCCTGCCGCCTCAGCTTGATTGCACTGGCGCAGACGTGCATCGACATTCAATATTATATTTGGAACAACGACCTTTCTGGGCAGTTGATTCTGAACGCAATTTTGGTGGCCGCAGACCGCGGTGTTCGGGTGCGGATCATTGTGGATGACAATACCACATCAGCCACAGAAACGCTGTGGGCGGCGACGGCACAGCACCCCAACATCGCTATCTGTTTGTTCAACCCCCTGCGCATCCGCCGTCCACGCAGTATCAATTATCTCATCGACTTTGTGCGTATCAACAGGCGTATGCATAACAAGTGCTTGTTGGTGGATGGCCAAGCCTGCATCGTGGGGGGGCGCAACATTGGCAATGAATATTTTTCATCGCAAGTGGGCATGCATTTTTTTGATCTTGACCTGTTGGCAGTTGGAGCGGTGGTGCCGGACGTTGCTGCGTCATTCGATGAGTATTGGAGGTGCGAAAGCGTCTATGATGCGAAAGGTTTATTAGCTGGGCTTAAAAACGCATCTCTGCCAAAGCTTCGCAGTGACTTGACGGCGCAGTTGAACAGTGACGATGGAAAAGACCTCATGCAACTGCTCGCCGATTTCAAGTTTGCAGCGCGTTTCAAAAAAGCAAACTTGGCTCTGGAATGGACGATGGCAGAGCTGGTGGTGGACAACCCCAAAAAGGGGCGCGGCAAAATTCCGCGCCGTGATTTGATGGTGGGCAAGCTGACTGAAATATTGCAGAAGGCCGAACATAACCTGAATATTGCATCAGCTTATTTTGTGCCCGGCGTCCAGGGCACAAGGTTTTTGACGCGGCTGTCTCGGCGCGGCGTGGTGGTGCAGGTGCTAACCAATTCCCTTTCTTCCAATGTTGTGCTGCCCGTACACGCGGGTTATGCGCGCTACCGCAAGAAATTGTTGAAGGGCAAGGTTGATCTGTTTGAACTTAAAATCAATCGCCGCGAAAAATCTCCTCCCGAAGTCATCACGCGACGGATCAGGCGAAAGTTCTGGGCCTCGAGTTCTAGTTTGCATGCAAAGGTTTTTGTGGTTGATCGCCAAGATGTGTTAATCAGCTCTTTCAATTTTGATCCCCGCTCAACCTACCTCAATTGTGAAATGGGGATATTGGTTCATAGCCCGAAGATGGCCCGTGCCGTCTTAGACATTATCGCTGACAACATCTCACACACAGCCTATCGCCCGCTGCTGCTCAACAAATATCGCCTTGTGTGGCTGGATATGCAGAGTCGCCCCATGGAGGTTTTGGGCCGTGAACCCGACACGCGATTTGGCAAGCGGTTTTTATTGTGGTGTGTCAGCTGGTTGCCTTTGGAATGGCTGTTATAAAACCACTCACACAACGCTTGAAAGCAATGGCTTTCCTGCGAAATGTGCCGCCAGATTGTCACGCACCATTTGGCCCATGCCGCGGCGGGTTTCAAAGGTGCCACTGCCTATATGCGGTTGAAGCACCACATTGGTGAGCTTGGCAAAACGCGGGTCTGGCTTTGGTTCATTCAAATAGACATCGAGCCCTGCGCCTTTGATTACGCCTTTTTCAAGCGCGTGCAACAGGGCCGCTTCATCCACCACTGAGCCCCGCGCCACATTGATGAAATAGCCTTCCTTGCCCAGCGCAATAAAGGCGGCGGCACCAATCATGGCTTGGGTTTGAGCACCGCCTGGAATGACGGCGACCAAAAAATCAGACTGCGCGGCCAAGGCCTCCACCGTTTCGCAATAGGCGTAAGGCACATCATTTCGTTTATTGCGATTGTGATAGGCGATCGGCATATCAAAGGCCGCGGCGCGCTTGGCGATGGCCATGCCGATATTGCCCAGCCCAATAATGCCCATGCGCTTGCCCGTCATGCGCGTGGCCAAGGGCAACATGGCATTCGCCCACGCACCCGACCGTACATGCGCATCGCCTTGCGGAATGTTGCGCGCTACGGCAAGGCACAGGCCCAGCGCAATATCTGCCACATCGGCGGTCAAGACATCTGGGGTGATGGTGACGCGAATATTTTTCGCTTTGCAATGGGCCAGATCAACGGCATCCAACCCGACGCCAAAGAGGCTGATGATTTCGAGATGGGGCAGTGCGTCAATCAATGTGTTTGCAGCTCCCAGATCGCCGCGTGAAGCAATGGCACGCACATCCTTGGCATGGGCCGCAATGAAGGCCGCTTTATCTGGCGCTTCCCACAATTTGAGCACATGGTAGGATGCTTTCAGCAAAGGCATTTCCCATTCTGGGTATGGACCTGTCATCAAAAGTGTGGGTTTTTGCATGGAGTTAACAGTCTCTGGGCTTGCAATTGTTTGCGATAACATCATACTCACCATGAAGGTGAGAATTGGTCAAGCATTTGCGTTGGAAGGGGAGAAGTGAAAGATGTCACAAGCAGAAATCGGGCTGGTAGGCCTTGGTGTTATGGGGTCAAACTTGGCGCTGAATATCGCCTCACGCGGGTTTCATGTGGCGGTCTATAATCGCAACCCAGATGTGACGCGCGCGTTCAAAGCCAATGCCGGCAAGCTTGCTGAATTCATCATCCCTTGCGAAACTCTTGAGGCGCTTTCCGCTGCCATTCGCCCGCCGCGCCCGGTGATCATCATGGTGACGGCGGGCAACCCGGTGGATCAGGTGATTGGATCATTGC
>JAGWUY010000096.1 GCA_028868255.1 Alphaproteobacteria bacterium
GCTGCCGCCTTGCTCTTTACTCTTTCTGGCCACGCCCAGGCGGATGCAAAATTTGAGGCGTTTATCCAAACTCTTTGGCCCGCGGTAAAGGCTGCGGGCTTTTCGCGCACACTCTTTGATCAGGCATTTGCGGGCATCACTGAGCCAGATGCCACTGTCATCAAACTCGCAAACACCCAACCAGAGTTCAAGATTTCCACTGGCGATTATCTGGGCACAGCCGTCACCCCCATTCGCATCGACACCGGCAAATCCGCTATGGCCAAGAATGATGTCTTGATGCGCGCCATTGAAAAAAAATACGGTGTTGACCGCTATACCATCATGGGCATCTGGGGCATGGAATCAAATTTCGGCAAAGATGAGGGTTCGATGAGTGTCATGCGCTCACTCGCCACACTAATCTATTCTGGCAACAAGAAAGATTATGCCCGCGTTCAATTGCTTTCAGCTTTTCGTATTCTGAAATCAGGTGCACGCACCCCATCCAATTTTGTGGGGTCTTGGGCGGGTGCAATGGGCCACACCCAATTCATTCCGTCATCCTATGTGTCTTTTGCCGTGGATTGGAATGGCGATGGCAAGCGCGACATATGGGACACCAAAGAAGATGCGCTAGCTTCTACCGCCAACTATCTCGCAAAAGCGGGCTGGAAGAATGACAGGCCCTGGGGCTGGGAAGTCAAGTTGCCGGATAATTTTGATCGCAGCTTGATCGGCCGCGCCCATTGGCGCACTGTTTCAGAATGGATGAAACTGGGCATTACCCAGATGAATGGCAAGCCTTTCTCCGCCCCACAGGCCGACAGTTTTGTGATGATCCCACAAACCATCAATGGCCCAGTGTTTTTGGTCACACGTAATTTTCTGGCCATCATGAATTACAATCAATCACACTCTTATGCGCTGGCCGTTGGCCATTTGGGTGACAGGATCAGAGGTGGTGCGCCCTTTCAAGCCACTTGGCCCAGTGCGGCAGTTGATCTCAATCCATCGCAACGCGTGGAACTGCAAAAGCGCCTGAATGCGCTGGGCATCGAAACCGGCGGCGCTGCCGATGGCCGCTTTGGTGCGCAAACCTATGAGGCTATACTGACCTATCAAAAGAAAAAGGGGCTGCCGTTGGATGGGCAACCAACTCTCAAAATTCTTGATCTCTTGCGCAAAGGCGGGTGAATAATGATTAAGCGCACGCTTTTTATTGCGGTTCTTTGCAGTGCGTTGGCATCGTTGCCACCCGCCCTAGCACAGCAAGCTACACCTGTCATTGGGTCTGAGGCCATTGGCACCGAAGCGGCCCAGCAAGACACATCAAATCAGCCTTACCGCATTTTGATTGTCGGTGATGCCATGGGTGGCGGCATGGGAGCAGGCCTGTCCCGCATGATTGCAGCAAGTTCAAACCTACAGGTGGTTAACCGCTACAATGAAACCTCTGCGCTTTCCCGCCCTGATCGCTATGATTGGGCAGCCTCGATCCCCAACATCATGCAGGACAAGGTTTTTGCCGCCGCTGTGGTGATGATCGGGATCAATGATCGCCAGAGCATCCGCACTGCCACCGGCAATTTGGAATTTAACACCCCCGAATGGATTAGCGCCTATAAAGCCAATGTCGATGCCGTGATCGATGCCCTGCTTGCACAAAAAGTGAAGGTGGTCTGGATGGGCCTGCCCCCCATGGGTGATCCCGCCTATGATGCTGATATGCAGGTCATTTCAAACTTGCAGAAGGAGCGTGCGGTGGCCAAGGGCATCAGCTTTGTGGATTTGCGTGCGCCTTTTCTCGGGCCTGACGGCAAATATACTGAACGCGGGGCCGACGACACGGGCGTTGATCGCCGCTTGCGCGAAAGTGATGGTGTTACTTTCTTTAAAATGGGCAACAACCGCTTGGGTCAAATTGCCTTGGCTGCACTGAAATCTGATGTTGTGGCCAAGCCTTCATCACCCGTCATATCTGCGCCCACCGCAAAAGCTGACCCTAATGCCGGCCCTATGTTCGGCCAACAAGATCAAAATGGTGAGACCGTCACCCATGCCGGTGCAGAAGTGGCAGCATCCGTAAAAGAACAACATGTGGCCGCCGAAGCCGCCGCTGCAAGTTCGATTGGCATTGCCGCAACACCGGGCTCAACAGCAGAAAAACTCTTCACCCAAGGCATCGCCCCACCTGCCCCCAAAGGAAGGTTTGATGACTTTACTCTTGCCGTCAAACAATAGCAGCGGCTCAGCGCTGCTCCGGCGGAAGGTCTTTTATCCGCGCCACATGCTGTGCGATGCCATCTTCTGAATAGCTGGTGTTCACGCGCTTGGCGCTGGCGGGGTGGAACCCTAGCCCCAAATTCTCTTCCACCCGCCAGGAACGTTGCGGGCGAATGGGACGCGGTGTCAGGTTACCCCCACAATTGATGCACACATTGTGCAATCTGCGTTCAGCACATTCCGCGCAGTAGGTACATTCATAAGTGCAAATGCGCGCTTCACTGCTCTGTGGCGGCAAATCCTTGTCACACAATTCACAGTTTGGTCGAAGCTCTAAGCGGGCCATATCTCACCGCGGCAGTGTCGTCTCACCCATCAGGAACTGGTCCACCGCGCGCGCCGCTTGGCGGCCTTCACGAATGGCCCACACCACGAGGGATTGACCACGCCGCATGTCACCCGCTGAGAACACCTTGTCGAGACTGGTTTTATAGTCTTTCACATTAGCTTCCACATTGCCGCGCTGATCCGTCTTCAATCCCAGATTCTTGATCATGCCTTCATGCACAGGCTGCAAAAAGCCCATGGCCAGCAAAACCAAATCAGCCTTGAGGTCGAATTCCGTGCCAGCCACAGGCTTGAAATCAGCGCCCGCACGGGCGCATTTCAGCACCTTCACGTCACCATCAACACCCTGGAGCGACATGGTGGCCACGGCAAAGTCGCGCTCTGCTCCTTCAAGATGTGAAGATGATGTGCGCATCTTCATCGGCCAATTTGGCCAAGTCAGATCCTTGTTTTCCTTCTCTGGTGGTTTAGGCATAATTTCAATCTGCGTCACAGAAAGCGCACCTTGGCGAATGGACGTGCCAATGCAGTCTGAGCCCGTATCACCACCACCCACCACCACCACATGCTTGCCGGTGGCGAGTATCGCGTGATTGTCTTGCGGCGCTTCTTGAGAAACACGGCGGTTTTGCTGTGGCAAAAATTCCATGGCAAAATGCACACCCGAAAGGTCGCGCCCTGGAATAGGCAAGTCACGCGGCTTTTCAGCACCGCCCGTCAGCAAGACAGCATCAAAACTATCCACCAGTTGCTTGGCATCCTGAGTGACACCAATATGCGCACCATAATGGAAGGTCACACCTTCGGCTTCCATTTGCGAAACGCGCCGATCAATGAGATGCTTTTCCATCTTGAAGTCCGGAATGCCATAGCGCATCAGCCCGCCCACCTTGGCGTTTTTTTCAAACAGATGCACATCATGGCCCGCGCGCGCCAATTGTTGAGCCGCTGCCAAACCAGCAGGCCCGCCACCCACAATCGCCACTTTCTTGCCGGTCTTTTCAGCGGCAATCATCGGCTTGATCCAGCCATTTTCCCACGCCTTGTCAACAATGGCGCATTCAATGGTCTTGATCGCCACGGGTGAATCTTCGATGTTGAGCGTGCATGACGCTTCGCAAGGGGCAGGGCACACACGGCCCGTAAATTCGGGGAAGTTATTGGTGGTGTGCAAATTGCGCGACGCTTCTTCCCATGAATTGTTGTAAACCAGATCATTCCAATCCGGGATCTGGTTATTGATCGGGCAACCCGTGTGGCAATAGGGAATGCCGCAATTCATGCAACGCGCCGCCTGATTCTTGGTGGCATCATCGCCCAGCGGAATCACAAATTCATTGTAATTGCGCACCCGGTCTGCCGCTGGAGCATATTTGCGTTCCTGGCGATCAATTTCGAGGAAGCCTGTGATCTTTCCCATGGTGATTTTCCGTTTTGATAATTAAGCTGCTGCGAGGGATTTCAACGCAGCATCTGAGAGCTGAGTTTTTGCGTCCAACATTTCCATGCCCACAATGCGACCGTGAACATCAAAGTCCAGAATGATGCCAGGACGCAACTCTTCGGTACTGGCTATTTTTTCATCCGAAAAATAGACATACAAGGCATTGGCCTCTTTATCATATGTAGTTTTCATTTTCGTTTCTCCTGATCACGATCAAAGAAAGCCGTGACAACTACGTGAGTATGTTTTTCCATTCGATAGACCACCCGGAGCCATTTGTCTCGAGCCTCAGGGATCTTTCTGAATGCAAGTCGTAGTGTTGGGTCTCGTTCATCTGCCTTTACAAGAATTGGATCGCGCAGCGTGTCTTCCAACCACTCCAACTTAAGTTCCCGCCGTTTTCGCATGAGTTCAGCATGGGCCGTCAACCGTACCAAAGTGACCGTTTTCACTCACGCGCTCCGCTTGACACCAACTGTCATGCCATTGCTGGTTTCCTGCGCCTTTTCCAGATCAGCAAGAGCGCGCGCATATTCCACTGGCATCACCTTCACAAACTTCGGCAGATATTCAGCCCAACGGTCCAGAATATCCTTGGCCTTGGTTGAGCCTGTATATTTCAAATGCCGTGCCAGCAATTCATGTATGCGCGTGGCATCATGCTTGTTCATGCCGCTGGTGATATCCACCAAGCCGTGGGATTCAAGATCACCGCCATGATGCTGGTGCTTTTCAATCAGCGCCTCTTCTTCCGGCACGGGTTGCAGATCAACCATGGAAAGGTTGCAACGCTTGGCAAAGTCACCGGCTTCATCCAGCACATAAGCCACACCGCCAGACATGCCGGCGGCAAAGTTGCGGCCCGTTTCACCAATCACCAGCACACAGCCACCTGTCATATATTCGCAGCCATGGTCACCCACACCTTCAACCACGGCCACAGCGCCAGAGTTGCGCACGGCAAAGCGTTCACCCGCCACACCGCGGAAATAAGCTTCGCCCGTGATCGCACCATAAAGCACCGTATTGCCGACGATGGAAGAAAGCTCAGGCTTGAAGCCCACCTTGGCGTGCGGCTTGATGATGATCTTGCCACCAGAAAGGCCCTTGCCTACATAGTCATTGCCTTCACCCGTAAGATCAAGCGTCATGCCCTTGGCAGCCCAAGCACCAAAACTCTGGCCAGCCACACCGTTCAGCTTCACCATGATCGTGTCTTCTGGCAATCCTGCATGGCCATAGGCCTTGGCCACAGCCCCGCCGAGCATCGCACCCGCCGTGCGGTCAGAGTTGCGAATCTTCGATTCAATCACCACTGCCTTGCCATCCAGCAGCGCAGGGGCCGCTTTCTCAATCAGCATGCGGTCCAAAACATGGTCAATGCCATGGTCTTGCACACCCGTCTTGCGAATGGCCACAGGCCCCGTCACATCAGCCTTGGCAAACAGCTTGCTGAAATCCAGGCCCTTGGCCTTGAAATGTGTGACAGCCTTTTTGGTGTCCAGCCATTCGGTATGTCCGGTCAAATCCTCAAACTTGGCAATGCCCATGCTCGCCATCAGCTCGCGCAGTTCACCCGCCACAAAGAAGAAATAATTGATCACATGTTCCGGCGCACCCTTGAAGCGCTTGCGCAGTTCAGGGTCTTGTGTTGCCACACCAACCGGGCATGTGTTCAAATGGCACTTGCGCATCATAATGCAGCCAGCCGCAATCAAAGGCGCTGTGGCAAAACCAATTTCATCAGCGCCGAGCAAAGCCGCAATCAACACATCGCGGCCCGTGCGAATGCCACCATCGGCCTGCACCGCAATGCGCGAGCGCAAATCATTGGCCACCAGCGTCTGTTGCGTTTCGGCCAAACCAATTTCCCATGGGCTGCCAGCATGCTTGATCGATGTCAAAGGCGAAGCGCCGGTGCCACCTTCATAGCCGGAAATAGTCACATGATCAGCATGGGCCTTGGAAACACCTGCCGCCACTGTGCCTACACCCACTTCCGACACCAGCTTCACCGAAACCAGTGCCGCAGGATTCACATTCTTCAGGTCAAAGATCAGCTGAGCCAAATCTTCGATCGAATAAATGTCATGGTGCGGTGGGGGTGAAATCAGGCCCACACCCGGTGTCGAGTGGCGCACCTTGGCAATCACCGTATCCACCTTGTGGCCAGGCAACTGCCCGCCTTCGCCGGGCTTGGCACCTTGCGCAATCTTGATCTGCATCATGTCAGAATTGACCAGATATTCCGCCGTCACCCCAAAGCGGCCAGAGGCCACTTGCTTGATGGCAGAGCGCATCGAGTCGCCATTGGGCATACGCACATAACGATCGGCCTCTTCACCACCTTCACCGGTATTGGACTTGCCGCCAATCCGGTTCATGGCAATAGCCAGCGTCGTGTGAGCTTCACGGCTGATCGAACCATAGGACATGGCACCAGTCGCAAAGCGCTTTACGATATCAACAGCAGGTTCTACCTGCTCAATTGAAATCGCCACGCGCCCCATTTCTTCCGCCGAGCGGATGCGGAACAGCCCACGCAACGTCTTCAAGCGTTCGGATTGATCATTGATCAGCCGCGCAAATTCACGGTACTTGTCTTGGCTGTTGCCGCGCACCGCATGTTGCAAATTAGAAACCGTTTCAGATGTCCACACATGCGCTTCACCGCGCATACGCTGGGCATAGTCTCCCCCCACTTCCAGCGTCGTGGCAAGCACGGGGTTCAAACCAAAAGCATCTTCATGGCGGCGGAAGCTTTCTTCCGCCACTTCGGCCAAGCCAACACCTTCAACCTGCGTGGCCGTGCCGGTGAAATATTTCCGCACAAAGTCAGACGACAAACCAATGGCGTCAAAAATCTGCGCCCCGCAATAGGATTGATAGGTCGAAATGCCCATCTTGGACATCACCTTGAGAATACCCTTATCAATCGCCTTGATATAGCGCTTCACCGCTTCATAGGCACTCACCTGCTCATCAAGTGTGGGCAGCAAGGCTTCCAGCGTTTCGAAGGCCAGATAGGGGTTGATCGCTTCAGCGCCATAGCCCGCCAGCACGCAGAATTGATGCACCTCGCGCGGTTCACCTGATTCAACCACCAAGCCCACAGAGGTGCGAAGGCCCTTGCGGATCAAATGGTGATGCGTGGCCGAAGTGGCCAGCAGCGCGGAGATTGGCGCACGTTCAGCCGATACCGCACGGTCAGACAGGATGATAATGTTATAGCCATCATTCACCGCGCGTTCGGCCTGCGCGCACACGCTGTCTAACGCTGCTTCCATATATTCAGGGCCATTGGCCACATCATAGGTAATGTCGATGGTGGCGGTGCGGAACGGGTTTTCTCGCACCGAGCCAATGTTGCGAATCCGCTCCAACTCTTCATTGGTCAGAATGGGCTGAGACACTTCAAGGCGCATATGCTTGGACGTGCCCTTGAGGTCGAGCAAGTTTGGCCGTGGCCCAATGAAGGACACAAGGCTCATCACCAATTCTTCACGAATGGGGTCAATCGGCGGGTTCGTCACCTGCGCAAAATTCTGCTTGAAATAGGTGTCCAGCATCTTGTTGCGGTCAGACAGTGCAGAAACCGGCGCATCATTGCCCATGGAGCCAATGGCTTCCTGGCCCGTGGTGGCCATCGGCGCCATCAGGATTTTCAGATCTTCTTGAGAATAGCCAAAGGCCTGCTGCCGGTCGAGCAGGGGCACGGCAATCTTGGGCCGCGCGGTCTTGGCCTTGGGCATATCGCGCAAAACCACCTGCGTCTTCTTCAGCCAGTCCTTGTAAGGATGTGCAGCGGCCAGATCCTTCTTCAAATCCTCGTCTGAAATGATCTTCTTCTTGTCAAGGTCAATCAGCAACATCTTGCCGGGCTGCAAGCGCCACTTCTGCACAATCTTTGATTCATCAAAATCAAGGCAGCCCATTTCCGAGGCCAGCATCACATGACCATCATCCGTGACCAGATAGCGCGAGGGGCGCAGGCCATTACGGTCCAACGTGGCACCAATCACCTTGCCATCCGTAAACACCATTGCCGCAGGCCCATCCCACGGCTCCATCATCGCAGCATGATGTTCATAGAAGGCGCGGCGGTCTTCATCCATCAGCGGGTTACCAGCCCAGGCTTCAGGGATCATCATCATCATCGCATGCGGCAGCGAATAGCCACCCATGGTGAGAAGCTCCAACGCATTGTCAAAAATTGCGGTATCAGATTGGCCTTCATAGGAAATAGGCCACAGCTTTGATAAGTCTTCGCCCAACACATCGGATTGCATGGTGGCTTGGCGTGCCGCCATCCAGTTGAAGTTGCCGCGCACGGTGTTGATTTCACCATTGTGGCAGATGAAGCGGTAAGGATGCGCCAGTGGCCAAGACGGGAATGTGTTGGTGGAAAAGCGTTGATGCACCAGCGCGAAAGAGCTTTGCACCCGCTCATCCTGCAAATCGAGATAATAGGCCGCCACATCCTTGCCCAGCACCAG
>JAGWUY010000097.1 GCA_028868255.1 Alphaproteobacteria bacterium
AACACAGGTAACGCGTTGGCCAGCTTAAACGATGTAGAACTGCATGTGACGCGCCAAGTTTTGCGGATGTCAGGCAATGGCAACCAACTGACTGCGGGTGACAAGATCGCCTTCGTTTACCGTTTGATCAACACCGGCAATACGCCTCTGACTGAGATTGTGGCCGAACAGCCTGACGCTTTGGCCTTCAATGGCCGTCTTGAGATTTTGGCTGCAAATACGGTTGACCCTGTTGGTCTGATATTTACCCGCGCTGTAACGGCCGCTGAAATTGCGTCAGGTCAAATCACGTCACCCGCAAAGCTCAGCGCCAATGCCCGCAGCCGTGGCGTGGCAGTGGCCTTGAATGACGCAGTGCCGTTGAGTGCAGTCACCAGCTATGACGATTTCACCACAGCTTCCATCACACCGGCTTCATCAGCCTTATTGTTGCCCGGAAAATCTGCCGTCTTCACCGCCAGCTATCCATTGACACAAGACGATATTGATGCAGGCGTAGTCAACAACAAGGCCACGGCAACTGCGCTCAATGCAGCAAACCAGACCTTGACCAAGACTGACAGCTTCAGCCAACCAATTGTGGCCGTGCCTGGTTTGGCAACGATCAAGACCAGCTCGATCGACCTCGGCGCAGATAACCAAGCATCGGTTGGCGATCTTATCACTTATCAGTTCACCGTCAAAAACACCGGCAACGTGACAGTGAAGGATATTGTCATGGCAGATACCAAGGCTGTGTTCTCGCCTGTAAAGAAAATTGCAAAGCTGCTGCCCGGTCAGACGGATACAACAACGTTTGTGGCTACCCATGCATTGACGGCGGCGGATGTGACAGCTGGTCAGTATGTCAATCAGTCAACTGTCGCTGGAAAAACGCCAACACTGGCTGATGTCAAATCAGATTCGGATGACAATGATTTCATCAGCCATGATCCTACTGTCACCAAGTGGCCGGCCATCGCGCTCATCAAGACCGTCACCGAAGTTAAAGATGAAAACAATAACGGCTTCACCGATGCGGGTGACACAATCCACTACGCCTTTAAAGTGATCAACACTGGCAAATATGTGTTGAACAAAGTCACATTGACAGATCCGACCCTGCCAATCGTTATCAGCGGTGCGCCTTTTGATAATTTTGCCCCCGGTGCGGTCGATGCAACTCATTTCACGGGTGTGTATACTATCACCCAAGATGACGTAAATCGCGGCCATGTAGACAACACAGCCAGAATTGAGGCCGTCGATGCAAACGGTGTCAAAGTGGCTGACTTGTCTGATCCTGGTGTGCCCACAGGTGATGCGCCAACCATCACGCAAATTCCGCCGCATCCTGTCTTGGAATTGATCAAGCAACAAGCCTCAATCGAAGACAAGAACAATAACAACCTGACAGATGTTGGTGATGTGATCCATTACACATTCAAAGTGAAGAACGCAGGAAACTTGCCATTCACCACTGTGAATATAGTAGATTTGTTGCCTGGCGCTGTGATGAGCGGTGCGCAACTCAGCAACTTTGCGCCGGGCGCCGAGGATTCAACAACCTTCACCGCCACTTACACCATCACAGCAACAGATGTGAAATTGGGAAGCGTGAGCAATCAGGCCAAGGCTATCGGTACACTGGCCAACGGCAGCCAAACTACAGACCTTTCAGACAACTCTGATTTGACCAAAAACAATCCCACCATCACACCAATCGTGGCCAAACCTTCCATTGCTGTAATCAAACGTCTGTTCTCAGTGGTGGACACAAATAACAATGGCGTCACGGATACGGGCGATACCATCAACTACACTTTTGATGTCAAGAACACAGGCAACATGCCTTTGAGCGATGTGAAGTTGAACGATCTGTTGCCAGATGCCGTTGTAACGGGTGGCCCGATCGCGCTTCTGCCCGCTGGCAGCACTGACACAACAACCTTTAAAGCCAGCTATGTCTTGAAGGCTGCTGATATTGCCGTCGGCAAGTTGAGCAACCAAGCGCAGGTTTTTGGCACTTCAGGTTCCACTACTGTTTCTGACTTCTCAGATAATTCCTCATTCACGGCAGACAGGCCAACAATTGCCACGCTCGGTTCAGGCATTGCAATGATCAAGACTTTCGTTGGGTTCACCGATACCAACCGGAATGGCCTGACAGATGTTGGCGATGTGGCGAACTATGCCTTCACCGTTAAGAACATTGGTTCAGGTGAAATCAAGAACGTGATCGTCACCGACAGCACAGCTCAGGTCTATGGCGGCGGCTTGCCCAATGGTGTTCTGCTCAGCTTGCCTGCCGGCACAAGCAACACCACTTTCTTTACGGCCAAGCATGCGTTGACACCGGAAGATCTAGCAGCGGGCGGCCTTTACAATTTGGCTGAAGTGAGCGGAACGTCGGTGCTGACAGGCACACAAGTAACAGACTTCTCTGATCCAACGAGCTTCTACTCTGACAGCCCAACCTACGTGTCGATACCCAGTCAGCCGTCAATTGCTCTCGTCAAAAAACTCAAGTCCTTTGTTGATGCCAATGGAAGCGGAATTGTGGATGTGGGTGACACGCTGGTCTATGAGTTTGATGTTTACAATACGGGCAATGTGAATCTCACCAACCTTGCATTGACTGATACCAACGCTGTACTCGGAGCCTTACCCGCAGGTCCCATCACCTTGGCAGCCGGGGCACAAGATTTCACCACCTTCACCGCAACACATTTGGTTACTTTGGGTGAGGCCAAAGCCGGCCAGGTTGTGAATACCGCCACAATCCACGCCGATCTGCCCACTGGCGGTTTCGTTGAAGACGTGTCGGACAACGCCAAGATCAATGGCAACGCACCTACAATCACGCCCGTGTTCATCACCACGCCTGTTCTGACCAAAGTGGCTGACAAGGCCGAAGTGAAGCGCGGCGAGATCGTGAACTACACGATCACAGCTTCTAATCTTGTGCCCACCCCATTTGAACTGGTGGATATTATGCCACCCGGCTTCTCTTACGTTGCGGGGTCTGCCACCATCAATGGCACAGCTGCTACACCCACAATCAATGCCCGCAACCTGGATTTCCCGCCAACCATGCCAGCCACTGGCAAGTTGATCCTGAAACTCAAGTTGATGGCCTCAACCAGCCTGTCCACCGGAAAGTTCATCAACAATGCTCAGCTGATTGCGGCATTCAATGGTGAGGTCATGGCCACGGCTCAAGCAACTGTGACCATCATCGAAGAAGCCGTGTTTGATTGCAGCGATGTGATTGGCCGCGTGTTCGATGACAAAAATGCCAATGGCTATATGGATGATGGCGAGCCAGGCTTGCCCGGCGTGCGCGTCGTCACCGTCAATGGTCTGTTGATCACCACTGATGCCGAAGGCCGCTTCCATGTACCATGCGCAGCGATCCCGGATTCAGCGATCGGTTCCAATTTTGTAATGAAGCTTGATGTGCGCACCTTGCCCACCGGATACAAGCTGACCACAGAAAACCCACGTGATGTGCGTGTAACCCGTGGCAAGGTTGTGAAGCTGAACTTCGGCGCCACCATCAACCATGATGTGCGCGTCGATGTGACGGGCAAAGCCTTCAATCCTGACTCGCTGGAACTCACCGATCAGTGGATTGGTGGCATTGATAAGTTGCTTGCGGTTTTGGCTAAGCAGCGCTCCAGTCTGAAGTTGGTTTACCATCAAGGTGGCGAAATGGCTGATTTGGCACAAGCCCGCGTCACCGCCCTGTCTGATGTCATTTCTGCTGCGTGGAAAGCGAATGGCGGCACATACAAACTTGTCATCACCACAAGCGTGGAGGAGGGCAAATGAAGCATTTCACTTTCATGTCTGGGGCAAAAACCATGTCAACTCTAAAGCAGGCCTTGGCTGTGCTGGCATTGACATCCGCATTGGCCACACCTGTCTTTGCAAATGAATTGCCTTTTTCCATTTCAGTTGACGGCCAAAAAGTTGACGGCAGTGGCGAGACTGTTTCTGCAACAGACAACGCCCAAGCTGTCGATGCTCAGTTGGCAGCTGTAGATATTCAGGTAAAATTTGATGGCTTGGGAGTGAAGCCTGTTCTCAATGTTTCGACCATCCCGCCGCAGGTAAATTTCCGCAACGGTGAAACCGTGCGTTTCCTCGCCAGCCTTAACTATGCCGCCTGGGTACAAAGGGCCGAAGTGCGCATTTATGACCGAGATAATGGTTCAGGCGACCATCCCTTTGCCACTGTCCCCATTTCCAACTTAGGTGCAGGCGAATGGATGATGCCGTCAAATGCGCCAGCGCACATGGATTATGTTTTGCGAGTATATGATGAACAAAATCGTTTTGATGAAACAAGACCTTTACCCTTGGGCCGTTCGACTGCGTATCTCGCCAAAGACAAATCCGGTGAACTGGCCGTTGCCCCAGGCTATGGAGAGGATCGCACAGCCGTGCGCAACATCCCAGTCTATGGTGGTGCTGTCACTGTCTATGGCAAGAATGTTCCCGAAGGCCATAATGTAAGAGTAGCAGGCGAACCTATCCCCGTTGACTCCAGTAGTAATTTCGTGGTGCAGCGCATTTTCCCACCAGGTAATCACGCTATTGATGTATCGGTATTGAAGGATGGCTTGGGCCTTGAATTTTCGCGCGATATTGAAGTACCAGAGAATGAATGGTTCTATGTGGGTTTGGCAGACTTTACATTAGGTCATAATTTCGGTGGCATTGTTGAACACACAGGTGCAGATGAATTTCCGGGCACATGGACAAAAGGCCGTTTGGCCTTCTATCTGAAGGGCAAGATTAAAGGCCAGTATTTGCTCACGGCCGCTGCAGATACAGGTGAAGGCAGCTTGCAGAACATGTTCCGCGGTCTTGATGGCAAGAGTCCGCAAGATGTGCTGCGCCACATTGACCCGAATTCCTATTATCCTGTTTATGGTGACGATTCGACGGCTGTCGATGATGCCCCCACACGCGGCAAATTCTATTTGCGATTGGAAAAAGGCCCAAGTTCCGTGATGTGGGGCAATTTCAAATCTAATATCACAGGCTCACATTTCTTACGCAGCGCCAGAACACTGTACGGGGGCAATGCTGTCTACCGCTCAGAAGGTGTGACCAAGGATGGTGAGGCCAAGCTGGCGGTCGATGCCTATGCAGCCTTGCCCGGTACAGTTCCGCAAAACGATACGTTTCGAGGTACGGGTGGCTCTTCTTACTTCCTAAAGCATCAATTGGTTTCCGTCGGCTCAGAAATCATTTCCACCGAACAGCGAAACCCCACCACTGGCTTTGTCACCCAGCGCGTGACCTTGGTTTACAAAACAGATTACGACATTGATTACACGAATGGTGTTTTGATCCTGCGCACACCGCTGCCCTCCAGCACCAATGGCAACGACAATTATCTGGTTGTGCATTATGAATATGAGCCCGCCGCATCAAGCGTTGATGGCTATGTGAGCGGTGGCCGCGCCCAGGTTTGGGCTGGTGAACATGTGCGTTTTGGCGTTTCGGGTTTGAAGGAAAAAACTGCCGGTGCTGATCAGCTTATGTATGGCGCAGACATTCGCATGCAAAAATCCAAAGATACATATGTCGAGGCTGAAGTTGCACGCTCCGAGGGCCCAGGCATTGGATCAACTTATTCTGTCGATGGCGGCCTTTCATCACAAACCAACGCGACAGCGGGAGTAACGGGTGTTCCTGCCAACGCTTGGCGGGTAGAAGGGGCAGTTTCACTGGATGAGATGACCGATGGTAAAATGAAAGGCCGTGTCGGAACGCGGTATGAGCATTACGATGCAGCTTTCTCTTCGCTTGATGTGCAAGCCCCACAGGCCAAGAATATATGGGGCCTGGAAGCCGATGTGAAACCCAGCGAAGCAACAGCCGTCAAAGGCCAATACAGTGAACAAAGCATCATAGGCGGAGAGCGTGACCGCCAAGGCAATCTTGCCATAGAGCAGAAACTGTCTGATCGTTGGATCGTCCAGCCCTATGCCCGTTATGCAGAGGCCACAGGTGTTACAACGGCGGGGGTGCGTCAGGGAACCCGTGGAGATGTGGGCGCAAAGCTGACTTATGTGTGGGATAAAGACACGCAAGCCTATGTGTTTGCGCAAACCACTTTGGCCCATTCCGGTACCATGTTGATTGATGATCGCATGGGCGTGGGGGCCAAGAAAAAACTCACTGATCGCATTGAAGCTTCCGGTGAAATCTCGAACGGCACCCAGGGTATCGATGCCACAGCGGCCCTAAGCTATGCCCCCAACGCAGATGACCGCTATTCCTTGGGCTACCGCCTAGATGCCACCCGCAAATATTCTTCCAGTACGCCCTATGCCCTAAGTGGTGCGGACCTTGGCACCATGGTGCTGTCCAGCCGCCACCGATTTAATGATGAATGGATGGCCTTCGGCGAAGATAATGTCGATCTGTTTGGTGACCGCCGCAGCGTGACGCAAACATATGGTGTTAAATACACTCCAAGTACAAATTGGGCGTTGGAAACAGCACTGGAAATGGGTCATGTTTATGACAACACGATCAACCCCTCAAGTTTGGCCAAGAACCCCGATATTGACCGCAAAGCCATCTCAGCAGGCATCACCTATCGTGAAGAAGGTTTGAGTGCTCGCATGCGTGGCGAAGTGCGTTTCGACAATGACGGCACCAATGAGGTGATCAATTATCTGTTCCAAGAGGCCTTTGATGCCAAGATTTCAAAAGACTGGCGTGCCTTGGGCAAGTTGGATGCGGTGATTGCTGATGCGACTGATTCAACCCGTGACGGCAAATATTTAAATGCAGCCTTGGGCTTTGCTTACCGCGGATTTGACAGTGACCGTTTCAACATGCTGGCCAAATATAATTTTGTGTTGGATCAGCCAGGATCCAATCAGGTGGGTGGTTCAAGCGGCACCTTGACAAGCCCATGGCAAATTTCACACATCCTGTCAGTTGATGGAACATATGACCTAACGCAAAAGCTTTCCATCGGTGCCAAATATGGTTTGCGCTTGGGTGAAACGCTTGATCGCACACCAGGATCAACGTGGACAGACTCGACTGCCCATCTGGGCATTTTACGTGCAGACTATCACTTCGTAAACGAGTGGGACGCAATGTTGGAAGGGCGGGTTCTGTGGTCGCCAACGTCACAATCGACAGATTATGGTTTGGTCGCTGCCGTCTATCGTCAACTTGGCGATAATTTTAAAATCGGGGTTGGCTATAATTTTGGAAAATTCTCAGATGACCTGTCGCATATCGAACATGACAATCAGGGTGTGTTCATTAATCTGATCGGAAAATTCTAATTGCTTTTCAAAAGCCTTCCCTCGCGCTATGCAACGGGCAAAGAGCCGAGAAACCGTGATGACCCCGACCGCAGGCAACAAGTTTTCAAAAATCCCAAGCATAGAACATCTGCGCGATGTCTATAAACGTCGCACGCCGAGGATGTTTTATGATTATTGTGAAACCGGATCATACACCACCAGCACCTTCATTGAAAACACCACCGCTTTTTCGAAATACAAATTGCGCCAGCGCGTGGGCGTAAGCATCGACAACCGCTCTTTGGCTTCCACGATGATTGGCCAACCTGTCACCATGCCTGTTGGGCTTTCACCCATCGGTTCATGCGGCATGCAGCACCCTGATGGTGAAATCCATGCCGCACGCGCAGCTGAAAAATTTGGCGTGCCATTTACGCTGTCGACGATGAGCATTTGCTCGATTGAAGAGGTGGCCAAACACACAACCAAGCCTTTCTG
Source organism: Alphaproteobacteria bacterium (assembly GCA_028868255.1). Taxonomy (GTDB): domain Bacteria; phylum Pseudomonadota; class Alphaproteobacteria; order Rhizobiales; family Aestuariivirgaceae; genus Aestuariivirga. The sequence continues at coordinate 7,767 of JAGWUY010000097.1, forward strand.
GTTCCAGCTTTATGTGATGAAAGACCGTGGCTTTGCCACAGCCTTGGTTGAGCGCGCCAAGGCGGCCAAATGTTCAGCCCTTGTGCTCACCATGGATTTGCAGATTCTGGGCCAGCGCCACAAAGATATTATCAATGGCCTGTCTTCACCACCTAAGCTGACCATAAAAAACATGATCAACATCGCCACCAAACCCAAATGGGCATTGGGCATGTTGACCACCAAAAACCGACAATTTTCCAACATCGTGGGCCATGTCAAAGGCGTGGGCAATGTGGCAGAGCTGAGTGAATGGGCCAACAACCAGTTCGACCCAACACTGGATTGGAGTGCCGTTGAATTCATCCGCAAGCAATGGAATGGCAAATTGATCCTGAAAGGCATCAATGATGTTGAAGATGCAAAGATTGCGGTTAAAACAGGCGCAGATGCGATTGTGGTGTCAAACCATGGTGGCCGGCAGTTGGATGGTGCATCAGCCACCATTGATATGTTGGGTCCTATCGTCGATGCGGTGGGCAACAAGAAAACTGAAATCATTCTGGATTCAGGCATCCGCACAGGCATCGACGTGTTGCGTGCATTGGCTTTGGGCGCGAACAGTACCATGATAGGCCGCGCCTATATTTATGGTTTGGGCGCAGGTGGCGAAGAAGGCGTCACCC
>JAGWUY010000098.1 GCA_028868255.1 Alphaproteobacteria bacterium
TGTTAAGTTTTCCAGAGTTGCGGGCCAACGCCAAGGCGTGCACCTGCACATTGGCTTTCAGCGCCTTGGGCAATTTGGCCCCTGCTCCATCCAATCGTTGACGCGCCAATGCCAAAATCTCGTCGGGCTTTGGCAAAGCGCGCGACGCCGAGTGCAATCTGGTGCGGGCCTCACCCACAACACGGCCAATGGTGCGTTTATGGCGGGCATTGAGTGAAGCCACTTCCGCCAGCAAATCAGCCCGCACAGGCACGGCACGCTCAGCCGCGGCTGTGGGGGTGGGCGCACGCAAATCAGCGGCGTAATCAATCAATGTCGTATCAGTTTCATGGCCGATGGCGCTAATCACTGGGATGGCGCTTTCCACAACGGCACGCACCACCACCTCTTCATTGAATGGCCACAAATCTTCCAGTGAACCGCCACCACGCGCCACGATCAAAAGGTCTGGCGGGTTTTCCATGGCATTGAAACCGGCAATAGCCGTGGCCACTTCTGCCGCTGCTGTTTCGCCCTGCACACGCACAGGCCAGACGATAACATGGCGGGGGAAACGATCATTCAAGCGGTGCAGAATATCACGGATCACGGCCCCTGTTGGCGAAGTGACGATGCCGATGGTTTGCGGCAGAAACGGAATGGGGCGTTTACGTTCCTGATCAAACAGGCCTTCGGCGGCCAGCTTTTTCTTGCGCTCTTCCAGCAGCGCCATGAGTGCGCCCACACCTGCGGGCTCAATATTTTCAATCACAATTTGATAGTTTGATTTGGCGGGATAGGATGTGATTTTTCCGGTGGCAATCACCTCCAAACCCTCCTGCATTTTAGAACGCAGTTTGGTGAATACGCCGCGCCAGATCACCGCATCCAGCTTTGCACCCTCATCCTTCAGCGCGAAATAGCAATGACCCGAGCTGTGCGGCCCGCGAAAACCGGAGATTTCGCCGCGCACGCGCACATGGCCAAAGCGATCCTCCAAAGTGCGCTTTAAGGCGTGGGCGACTTCTGAAACAGATTGTTCTCCCAAGTTGGCTTTCGCGCCATCCAGGATTTCACCTGTTTCAGGATCATAGTCAGGCATTGTGGACATGAGTGCGGTTTTTCTTGATTCTATAGGACAACGTGTCAGAAGGCGGTTTAGCACGGAGAATTGCATCCATGAAAGTTTTGTTGATCGGCTCTGGTGGCCGCGAACATGCCTTGGCCTTTGCTTTGGCCAAAAGCCCGCTGTTGAAAAAACTCTATGCAACGCCCGGCAACCCCGGCATTGGCAAATTGGCCACGCTGGTTTCTATCAAAGTTACGGACCATTCGACAGTCATTGGATTTTGCAAATCTCATCAGATTGATTTTGTTGTGGTCGGGCCGGAAGCGCCCTTGGTGGCAGGGCTGGTGGATGATCTGACCAAGGCGGGCATCAAGGCCTTTGGCCCCAGCAAATTTGCGGCGCAGCTTGAGGGTTCAAAGGGTTTCACTAAAGATCTGTGTGAGAAGTACGGCATTCCCACCGCTTCGTATGGCCGCTTCACAAAAGAGGCCAAGGCTTTGGCTTATGTGCGAGCGCAGGGTGCGCCGATCGTGGTGAAGGCCGATGGGTTGGCGGCCGGCAAGGGCGTAACGGTGGCCATGACATTAGCCGAGGCCGAGACCGCCGTGAATGAGATTTTTGCCGGGCGATTTGGCGAGGGCGAATGTGTGATAGAGGAATTCCTGGAGGGCGAAGAGGCGAGTTTTTTTTGCCTTTCTGATGGTGTGCATGTGTTGCCACTGGCCACGGCGCAAGACCACAAGCGCGTGGGCGAAGGCGATACTGGGCCAAACACCGGCGGCATGGGCGCCTATTCGCCCGCACCTTGCATGACGGCTGCATTGTGCGCCGTGGCGCTGGAAAAAATTGTGAAGCCTACGGTGGTGGCCTTGGCCGAAATGGGCCACCCCTATAAAGGCGTGCTTTATGCTGGCTTGATCCTGACTAAACAGGGGCCGAAACTGATTGAATACAATGCGCGCTTTGGCGACCCAGAAACTCAAGTTTTAATGATGCGACTGGAAAGTGATCTTTTGCCTTTGTTGGTGGCGAGTGTGGATGGCACGCTGGACAAAGCAAAAGTGAGTTGGCGTGATGAAACGGCATTGACCGTGGTCATGTGCGCCAAGGGCTATCCCGGTGATGTTACAAAAGGAAGTCACATCAATGGGTTGGAGCAGAATTTTGGCGCAGAGGTTGAAGTGTTCCACGCGGGCACGGCGCTGGATGGTGAATTTATCGTAGCCAATGGCGGGCGCGTTCTCAATGTCACAGCCCTTGGAAAAAGCCCACGCGATGCCCAAATCAGGGCCTATGCGGCGGTTGACGGAATTGATTGGCCTGAAGGCTTTTGCCGCCGTGACATTGGATGGCGAGCGATAAAGTGACGAAAATCGGATTGGCTTTGGGAGGCGGCGGGGCGCGCGGGTTGGCGCACGTATTGATGCTCGAAGCTTTTGACGAGTTGGGCATTAAGCCTGCCATGATTGCTGGGTGCAGCATGGGTGCATTGGTGGGTGCTGCCTATGCGGGTGGCATGAGCGGGCGCGAGATTCGCGATCATGCGCTGCGCCTGCTTTCCAACAAAATCGATATGGCGCGGCATGTGTTTGGCGCCAAGCAAACCAAGCTGGGTGACATATTTTCGTTGCGCGGTCTTTCATCTTTGCATCTTGATGGGCAAAAACTGGTGGACATCGCCCTGCCCGACCATTTGCCCGCGCGGCTTGAAGACATGAAAATTCCATTGAAACTGGTGGCAGTGGACTTTGAGCGGATGGAAGAGGTGGTGTTGGATTCGGGACCAACCTTACAAGCCGTTGGTGCGTCTATTGCTATCCCGGGGCTGGTGGCGGCCCCAATGATCAATGGCCGCATTCATGTGGATGGGGGCGTTAAGAACCCAGTTCCATTCAACCATTTGACACACGGCATGGATTTTGTGGTGGCTGTTGATGTGACGGGCAAGCCCAGAACATTGTCGCGGGCGCACCCTAGTAATATTGAACTGGCTGTCGGATCGCTGCTCATCATGTTCAATGAGTTGGCGGAGTTGCGCCGCGCGCAAAACCCGCCTGCGATTTATCTTTATCCTGAGGTGGATCATTTTGCGGCCGGTGATTTTTTCAAAGTGAAGGAAATTTTTGCTGCAAGCGAGGCGACGAAAGACAAGCTGAAGCGTTCGCTGGAAATGCGAGTGAGGGCCTTGACGGTTGAGCGACCCCCACCCTTACCCTCCCCACAAGGGGGAGGAGGAATAATTAGCGGCGGTTCCTGAAAAAATCTTTGAGCAAGATTTGCGCTTCAGTTTCGCCGATGCCGCCATAGATTTCTGGCGTGTGGTGGCAGGTGGGTTGGCTGAAAAATCTTGGTCCATTTTCCACTGCACCCATTTTTTCATCACCAGCTGCGAAATAAACACGCCGCACCCGCGCAAAGGAAATGGCGGCGGCGCACATGGCGCAAGGTTCCAGAGTAACATAGAGATCGCAATTGATCAGGCGCTCGGATGCCAGCGCCTTTGCTGCCTCTCGAATGACGAGCATTTCGGCGTGGGCTGTGGGGTCTTTCCATTCCAGAGTGCGGTTACCTGCCTTTGCGACGACGATGCCTTGTGCATCGCAGATGACTGCACCTACTGGTACTTCGCCGCGGGCGGCGGCGGCCCTTGCTTCGGCAAAGGCCGCAACCATCGGCACTGGCAGTTTTTGTTTCATGGCGCTACAGAAGCGGCAGGACGAGCGAAAGGTCAAGGGGATTAGGTTTGCGCATTGTTGGCGGAAAATATCGAGGGCGTGAAATCTTGGGCCCGACAACGGGTGAAACCCGCCCCACATCGGACCGGGTGCGGGAATCGATTTTCAATATTCTGGCGCATGGTGTGGCGGATTTTACGCTCGAGGATGCGCGAGTTATGGACGTGTTTGCGGGCACGGGCGCACTAGGGCTTGAAGCACTTTCACGGGGTGCAAAATTTTGCCTTTTTGTGGAAGATGCCGCAGAAGCGCGCGGCGTGATCCGCAAAAATGCCGATGCTTGCGGCGTGATCGGCCAATGCAAAATCTGGCGGCGCGATGGCACGGATTTGGGGCCTTCCGCCCCGCAATCGCCCTTCACGCTGGTGTTTGCCGACCCACCCTATAACAGGGGCTTGGGCACCAAGGCGTTGCAATCTCTGGTGAATGGCGGGTGGCTGGCACTCGGGGCCATTGTGGTTTTGGAAGAAGCGGTGAAGGCCGAAGTTGGCGCAGTAGACGGCTTGGGTTTGATCGATGAGCGCGACTATGGCGATACGCGGGTTCGGATTTACAGGGCGGGGTGATAATCAAAGAAGAAGAGACCTCATCAGTCGCTTCGCGACAGCTTATCCAAAGGAGAAGCGCAGTTTGGTCTAGCCTGTTGTTTGAAATCGCCCTTCTCCTTTGGAGAAGGTGCCCCGAAGGGGCAGATGAGGTTCCAAATGGTTGACTCTAGCTGCGCCCGAAAAGCCTTTCGACATCACCCATTTTAAGCTCAATGAAGGTGGGGCGGCCGTGATTGCATTGCCCTGAATTCGGTGTCACTTCCATTTCGCGCAACAGAGCATTCATTTCTTCCACGCGCAACACGCGCCCAGCGCGCACTGAGTGATGGCAGGCCATGGTGGCCAGCACATGGTTGACGCGGGCCTCAATGGTGGTGATCTGATCCAGTTCGCGAATATCATCGCTAAGGTCACGTAGGATCGCAGGCAGATTGGCTTTGGCCAAAACGGCTGGCACTTCACGTACCAGAATGGCATCGCCAAAGCCTTCAACCACCAGACCAGCTTTTGCGAGGAGTTCGGTTACTGATAAGATTGCAGCAACAGCACCGCCATCAAGATCCACCACCTGAGGCACGAGCAGCGGCTGGGTGATGATGCCCTGCTCGGCACGCTCGCGCTTTAGGCGCTCATACACGATGCGCTCATGGGCGGCGTGTTGATCCACCAAAATAAATCCATCACGGGTTTGTGAAACGATATAGGTGTCGTGGATTTGGGCGCGGGCGGCTCCCAAGGGGTAATCAATGTGTGGCGCTGTTTGGGCTTCAGCCGCCATGCCTTGCAGCGGCATTTGCATCGCGAAATTGGCTTGGGTTGATTCAGCAAATTGTGGACCAGCTGGCGTGAAGCCGCCCGTATAGGCCGAACGGAAAGCCTGGGCAGTGAAGTTCGATTTCGATGTGTCGGGCCGAGCAAGGCTGCCGCTGATGGCGCGACGAATGGCTGAGACGATGAAGCTGCGTACGAAACCTTGATCGCGAAAACGCAATTCGGTTTTGGCGGGATGAACATTCACGTCCACACGATCTGGCGCACAGGTGATGAACAGCGCTACGGCAGGATAACGCCCCGGCGGCAACACATCGGCATAGGCGCCGCGGATGGCCCCGCTGATCAGTTTATCCTTCACTGGACGGCCATTGACAAAGGCATATTGCAAGGTGGCCTGGCCGCGCGCGAAAGTGGGCAGGCTGACATAGCCCGTCATGTGCAAATCATCGCCACGGTGATCTACGGTGATGGCATTCGCAAAAAACTCAGCGCCCATGATGCGGGTGATGCGGGCCTCAACCCTCTCGCCTGCGGGGGCATCCAGCCAACGGCGCTCTTCAGTGACAAAGGTAAAGCCGATCGAAGCATGGGCCAGGGCCAAGCGGCGCACAACCTCTAAGGCTTCGGAGGTTTCGCTTCGATCTGTCTTCAAGAATTTGAGGCGCGCAGGTGTGGCGAAAAACAAATCACGGATTTCGATTTCGGTGCCCGCGCCGAGGCGCGCTGGGGTGATGTCTCCCTTCCGGCCTGCTTCCACCGTGATGGAAAATGCCTCGCCCCTGCCCGCTGCATGAGAGGCCAATGCCATGCGCGACACGCTGGCCATGGAAGGCAATGCCTCACCGCGAAAGCCCAAGGAGTTGATGCGGATCAGCTCATCGTCCGCCAGTTTCGACGTGGCGTGACGTTCCAGAGCCAAGACCATTTCTTCGGCTGACATGCCAAAGCCGTTGTCCGTGACCCGGATCAAAGCTTTGCCGCCGCCACGGAACACCACGTCAATCTGGGTTGAACCGGCGTCTATCGCATTCTCCACCAGTTCTTTCACCACGCTGGCGGGGCGCTCAATCACTTCACCCGCAGCGATGCGGTTGATAGTTCCCTCTGGAAGTTTGCGGATTCTCATGGCTTGGAAGATAGCCGCTTGGGGGGCCATCAAACAATGGTCAGTTACGCTTTACTGATCCTGAAAAATCGCGCCAATATTGGCGATGGTGCCATAGCCCGGGTTCTTTTCGCGCTTCTTTTTCAGCATGGCGGCTTTTAGCTCTTCCTGCATCACGTTGCGATCACGCGGGGTTCCATCAGGGTTTGTCTTGGCCACGCCATATTGATCATAAAGGTCTTGCTTCACGGGTATGGGGGCGATCGGCGTTTTGGCCGCTGCCTGTTTCACGGGCTTAGAAAGGCCAGTTTGGTCCGCGGGGGCAACAGGGCCATTTGGAATGTAAGCATCAGTGGTTTGGCCGGGCTGGGCCAAGGCCAAATCGGGCGGCATGGCTAATGCGTTTCCAACCTGAACATTTGTCGCCTGGGGCACTTGCGATTTAGGGTCGAGGAGCGAGCCTGCCGTCGAACAACCGCCCAATGCGATCGCTGACAAAAGCATCACCATGTTCTTTCGCGAAAACTTCATCTCAATCCCAGTTCCTTCTGGCGGGGTTTTGGCGTTCAATTGGGGCCAAACCGTGGCTTTTTCTCAGTTCCGATTTTGCGGCTTTTCGATTAAGGATTCATAAAGCAGCATGGCTACGCCCGCAACAATAGCCATATCCGCCGCGTTAAAGACATACCAGTTCCATGCCTGCCAATGCAGCAGGAAAAAATCGGCCACTGCGCCATGCGTCGCGCGGTCCAACGCATTGGACAAAGCTCCACCAATAATCATGCCCAATGCCACGGCTGTGAGCGGACGGCCAATACGGCAAAGCCAGAGCCATAAGACAGCGGAGATCAACAGGCTGACAATGATCAAAAGTGCCTGCGTGTTGGTGGTGAGCAGGCCGTAAGACACGCCCCGGTTCCACGCCATAACCAGATCAAAAAATGGCGTGATGGTGATTTGCCGCCGTTCTTCCATGTGAACAACATTGAGCAGCCACCATTTGATGGTTTGATCAACGCCAAACACGAGGGCGGCCAGTGCCAAGCCTGCTGGTGCGAGGCGGCCCCAGAGCGGCGGCATTTTCATATGGTCTTTCCGAAGCGGTGCATCCATTCGCGTACGGCAGCCGCGTCACGCGCAGTGATGTCTGGGAAGTCCTTATCTTGACCAATGTCTTTAGAGATTTTCCAAGAGCGGGCGCATTTGGGGCCTTCGGCCTTGTGGGAGACGACCGAGACGTGATCCTGCTTGAAGGCCCCTTCTGGCCCCTCGCCTGCTTTCACGGTGATGGCTGAAGTGATGCAAACTTCAGCAAAATCCACCGACTGCACGGCGGCCAAAGCAACATCATCACCCGCGATGTAAACTTCGGGTGCTGCTTCAAGCGATGAGCCTATGGTCTTGTTTGCGCGCTCTATTTCCAGCGCACCAGTGACGGCGCGGCGGACATTGCGGATCAACTCCCACTTCTTGGCAATTTCAGGGTTGTTCCACGCATCCAGCGGTTTGGTAAAGGTCATCAAATGCACGGATGAGCCTTCGCCATTGAAACGCGACAACCACACTTCCTCCATCGTGAACACCAAGATCGGTGCCCACCAGGTGGTGAGGCAATGAAACAGCTGGTCCATCACCGTGCGGCAGGCGCGGCGCTTCAGGCTGCTCCATGGGTCGCAATAGAGTGTGTCCTTGCGGATATCGAAATAGAAGGCCGAAAGCTCAACATTCATGAAATTGGTGAGGGTGGCGGCCACCTTTTTATAGTCATAGGCCTTATAGGCCTCGGCCACCGTCTGGCCCGTTTCCCACAGGCGGTGCAGGATATAGGCTTCCAGTTCCGGCATGTCCTTGGGGTAAACGGTTTCCCAATCATGCAGGCCGTCCACCGTGCCCAGCACATAGCGGAAGGTGTTGCGCAGCTTGCGGTAATTCTCGGTGGCGGATTTCAGAATTTCCGGGCCGATGCGCATGTCATCGGCATAGTCACAGGTGGCGACCCAGAGGCGCAAAATATCAGCGCCGGATTGCTTGATCACCTCTTGCGGCACGGTTGTATTGCCCAAGGATTTTGACATTTTGCGGCCATCTTCCGCCAGCGTGAAGCCGTGGGTGATGACCTGATCATAGGGTGCGCGGCCGCGCGTGCCGCAAGCTTCGAGCAGCGAGGAATGGAACCAGCCGCGATGCTGGTCAGAGCC
>JAGWUY010000099.1 GCA_028868255.1 Alphaproteobacteria bacterium
TTCCGCAAAGAGCGAAGTGTTTAAATTGAAAAAATACCGCCTGTCTGGAGAAATTTGCCAATCGCTTCAACCCGGTTTTTGGCGGCCAGACGTTCCAAAATGCCATCAACATGAAACTTGATTGTTGATGGCAATACGTCGAGTTGACGCGCAATTTCTTTGTTGCTGTGACCTTGGGCGATCAGTTGCAACACTCTCATTTGGTGCTGCGTAAGCGATGAAGACTTTTTGCAAAGCCAGTCCTGTGGACCTGGTTTAACTGTGATCGCAAATTGGAGAGTATCAACAGGAATGAACACGCCACCTTCCAGCACAATAACGATGGCTTGCTCGATAGTTTCGGCGGATTGCGCCTTTGACACCAAACCCTGTATCCCGAGTGCGATAACGCCTTGCAAAGTCGCTTCATTGCTGCTGCCCGTGATGGCTATGATGGCAAGATCAGGCGCAATGGCTTTGAGTCTGGCCAAGCCCGAAATCGCGTCGGCCCCCGGCATAGATAAATCACAAATACACAGATCATGCGATGCCGCCTTGGCAAGCTCCCATGCTTCTGAAAAACTAGCGCAATCCGAAATCCGACAATCGGGGCACGCACGCTGCAACGTCATGGCCAACGCTTGGCGCACCAAAGCGTGATCATCGCACACTAAAAAAGATCGTGTTTTCATGTGCGGCCCAACTCAATGTAAGCAGCACAACCCTTTTTCCACAGGGGCGCAAAGCCCACAGAACCACCCAACAACTGGGCAATGTGCCGCGCTGATGACAGGCCAAGTCCAAAACCTCCGGGCTTGATGGATTTGCCCTGCACATAATCGCCAAAAAGCGCGTCAATTTCTTCTGCCGCTATGCCAACGCCCTGATCAATCACCCAGATGCGCAGACGGCCTGGGCCAGCTGATTTGACACCGAGAAAAACTCGTCTGGACTCAGCATGTTTCAGGGCGTTTCCAAATAGATTATCCACTGCGCGCAACAACAAGGCCTGATCAGTGAGGATCGACGCGCTGGATAGAACAAGCCGAACTTCAACGCCACGTTCTTTAATATTTCCTTCATGCAATTCCACAATCGCCTTTTGTATAGCCGACAAGACAACGGGGACCAGATTGGGTCTAACAGAATCTGCTTCAAGCCTAAGAAACTGCAACATATGGCTGATCATGTTGAGCGAGATCAACACAGATTTTTCGAGGCCGACAACGGCAGCGCGATCAATAGCGTTGAGATCAAGACTTTTGATTTGACGTACAAAATGGCTCGCGGCTTGCAGAGGCTGACCCAGATCATGCGAGGCATTGGCGATAAAGCGAGTCTTTGCGTCTCGTGATGCCGAGACTTCCTTTAATGCCAATTGAACGTGGCGCTGAGCCTGCTCACTTATCTGCTTAGCCTCAACAACGTCAGCAAACGCATTACGAAAGATACCAGCCGCCGCAATTAACACCCCGCCGTAAAGCGCAAACAAGATGCTCAGAATCAAGGCAGCTGGGTCATCCATTCGCCAAAGTTGAATGCCAAAGGCCCCTAGAATAGCAACCACACTGATGCGATTGGCCCACAGGTTTTCAGGATCCGCAATTAGCTGCATGGGGCCATAGCCCACACAAAAAGCCAATGCCACCATGCGGTGTTGAATTTCGCCATAAGGAAACAGCAAAAAGATTGTGGCCACCGCAATCACATCAAACACGTGGGTGAGTCGTTTGTCGATCTTGCGCCAAAAATGCACCGTTTCTTGCGCGTCGGGCCGCCGCACGATGAAAGCGGCGCAAAATGCAACAGACAGGCCGAACCCCAGTCCTGCAATCCACAGCCAGAGTTGGAGTTTATCGGCAGGAACCGCTGTGCGAAAAAACAGATAGATTAAAATTGTGGTGGCCAGATACATGCTCTGGCCCAAGACCATGACCAGTGGACTGAACATGACAAGGTGGGCCTCGTCTTCAGCGGCAATGGTCAGCTTGGCCGAATTGCAATTGCCCCCTAACATATTTGTAATGTCATACGAATCGCAAAGATTGTCAATCTGATCGTCATTCCCGCCAAAGCTGTATGATGACCAAGCCCTCCCCAATTGGGGAGTGGGCAACAGCTGTGCCGCTGTTGCATGTTTGAGCTTCCAATGCAGGGGGCATTCGGAGCACGCATAAAAATGGATCGTTTAAATCCAGAAGATATCTATGAAGGCGCTTTTATCGCAGAAAAGTGGCCTGCAATTTTGCATGAGATGGCGACAACGGTGAATGCTGTTGGTGGCGGACTATTCATAGTAAATACAGATGTCCAGAACTGGACAGCCTCGCTGGGTCTCAAAGAGTCTTTGAGTGCTTTTGTCGAAGGCCAAGTCTTTCAGGGCATGGGCCGCAAGGCAAGGGTTTTTGAAGTGGGCCAGCACAGCTTCATCACCGAAGCTGATGCGTTCACTGAAGACGAACTCGACCATGATCCGCTCTACCGTGATTTTTTGCGCCCGCGGGGCTTGGGCTGGTCAGCGCGAACGGCAGTGCGAATTCCCACAGGCGACAACATTGTGATTGCCCTAGAGCGACCCTTCAAACTCGGGCCAGTGCCCCAAGATAGCTTGAAGGAAATCAATACACTGCGTCCGCATCTGGCCAGAGCTGCCTTAATGGCTGCACGTATGCAGTTAGAGCGTGCGCAGGCCGCTACGGCAACTCTGTCTATGCTTGGTTTGCCTGCCTTGCTGTTCGATGTGAAAGGTCGTGTGCTGGCCGCCAATGACCTGATTGAAAAATTGCCAGAGCTTGTTTTGCCGAAAGCCTTTGGGCAGGTAGCCTTGTCGGATCGTCGCGCCAATCACCTGTTGCAGCAATCCATTGACGGAATAAGACGCAGGCAGCACAACATGCCTCTGTCTTTTTCCGTATGTAACGAACACGCCGCGATTGCCAAAATCGCTCACATCGTGCCGATTTGTGGCGAATCAAAAGATGTGTTTGTGCGCAGTGCTGGCATCCTTGTTTTGACGCCTGTGAACAGCGAAACCACCCCTGCTACGCAACTGGTGCAATCACTTTTTGATTTCACTCCGGCCGAAGCGCGGGTGGCCCAAGACATCGCAAAGGGCGAGACCGTTGATGAAATTGCATCCGCCAATGCTCTGTCAGTCAGTACGGTTCGCAGCCACATGCGCAGCATATTGGAGAAGACAGGTTGCCACCGCCAATTGGAGGTGGCCACTTTGCTCAACAGTTTGTCGATCATCAGAAAATAAAAGGCATCATCAGTTTTGACGATGTGTCGATTTTGATTTGATCTTAGAATCTTAAACTTCTGCCAAAAGAATGAATGGAAAAATGCCATGACCATCAAGTCGATAGCCATATGCAGCGCAACCATTTTGGCGCTGTTGATGCCAGAGGCACTGGCTCAAGCGCAGGAAGAACGCGGAATATTGAATTTGGGCGATGCTGTGGTGACTGGTTTTTCCGGCGTAGTGCAACCAGATGCAAACAATCCACCTTCCACCAACCACGAGGTTTTGGATGAAACGCTCATTAACACGGATGGTATTTCTGTACGCATTACACCTCTGGCCAACCCGGGCTATGTGTGGGATGCGCGTGTTTGGCAGCCTGAACCCAGTTGGGTATTCAAGCCGAGTGAAGTGGGCCAAGTGTTTGGTGTCACGATGGACGAGGCCAAGTTCCCCAATATCTATGTCACTGCCACGTCAGCCTATGGCCTGCACATTACCACACCGGATGCAGACAACAACAGCAGACCTGAGCGTGTAAAAAAGGGCGGCAAGAAAGCCCAGTGGATGAAAGGCATGTGGGGTGTCACCGATGCAGATGACCCTTCGGGTGCCGTGGGTGGCCCCGGCACCATTTGGAAAATTGATGGAAAAACAGGCTCAGTTTCGTTTTTTGCCAATGTGACTTTAAGGGGGCAAGACAATTCTGGCGCTGGCCTTGGCAACATCACCTTTGACGGTGTGCACCGGCAGTTTTTTGTGTCTGATCTATCTACTGGCATGATTCACCGGATTGATTTGAACGGCAAAGAATTGGAGTTTTATGACCATGGAGTGACGGGGCGGGCTGCTGGCAAACTTTCGCCTGTGGCTTTTGATCCCAAAAATCGTCTGGATATCACCAAAACGGATTTTGACTCGGAAGATCCAGAAACCTGGGGCTACGCGCCAGATCAGCGCCGTGTTTGGGGTTTGGCGGTGCATGATGGCCGCCTGTTTTACAGTGTCGTTGGCGATGCACAGATCTGGTCAGTCGGCATCGAGAAGGATACTGGAAAATTCCTGAATGATGCGCGGTGGGAAATTGATGTGCCACAAAAGCCTAAAACCCTGCCAGTCAGCGATATTGCGTTCACCAACAAGGGGGCGATGATTTTAGCCCAACGCGGGAAGATTGGTTCAACCTATGATTACGCTAACTTGGCTGATTACGGAAAATCCAGAACCTATCGCTACTGGTTGGAAAATCCGGATGATCCAAAAACCAAGAGCCGTTGGATCGCTGAACCACAAGAATATGCTGTGGGTTTTGAGCCCGAGAACCGTGCCGCGGAAGGCGGCATTGCGCTGAGCTATGGTTATACCAAAGAGGGCTTCATTGATACAGGTGCCTGCGAAGCCACTTTGTGGGCCACTGGTAACAATCTGCGTCAAAATGATGACCCAGAAATCAAAAAAGTCTTGCTTAAAGGTGGACCACAAACCATCGATGGTCTGCAAGGCATGCCAGCGGGCCCAGTGAAGCAAGACCCTGTAGACCGCAACAACACACCACCTTGGGCGAGTTACATGGTGGATATTGATACCGCCAATACGGATCAATTGCCCACTGACGATCCCAAGGAATTTAGCGACATCACCACAACAGGTTGGATGGGCGATATCGCGATTTACAAATTGCCATGCGGTGGAGGCCAACAAGGCTACTACGGCGGTGCTGGCTATGGCTGGCCTTGGGGTCCTGCTTATGTGAGCAATTGGTACTTTCCGCCCAATGGCGATCCCAAGTGCACGCCCGGTTTAGATTGCCCACCACCACCGCCCGAAGCTTGCCTCGTGCCGAAGGGTGATTTCGTCTGTGACAATGCGACAGGCACTTGGACATATATTTTACAAACAGGATCATCCCCCAAATTAATGGCCGATACGATTAAGATTTTGGGAACATCAGGTGGAGTGACATTAGGCGCAGGAGAAATTCCTTTCAGTGCGCCATCAACGCCCCTCGCCATTTCAGGTACACTGAGCGGCCAGCTTGTTACCGTTGATCTATGTGTTTTTGACAAGAAGGCCAGCCAAAGCGGCCAGCCTTTTGATTGTTGCAAAGCCACCATCACCGCGCGCGCGCCAATTGCCCGCTGCGAGAAGAAGCAGTGAGCGGGAGAAAGATCATGTCAATCCAATTTTCCAAATTTGGTAATGTGTCGCAAATGAATGTTTTGAAAATCGTTTTGGCTCTGGCCGTTTTGTTTTTGGCTACGGTCAATTCCCGAGCAGCAAATCTCATTGCCAATCCAGGTTTTGAAAACAGTGCGCCAACAACAATGGGAAATAACATTGGTTGGCCTATGACGCCTTGGATTCTGGGAGGCGGAAGCAGTTCAAATGTTGTGCAAGTTGACGGACCAGGCGGCTACGATTATTTCTCAAACGGCCCGGAGTCAGATGGCTCAGCGCCCGGATCGGGGGTTCCCCAGCACTATCTCGACATCGCGAATGGATCAAATGATCTGTATCAGACTTTTACTGTACCTGCTTGTCCTGGTTCACCGGCTGGCACGTCTGCATCTGTTTCCTTTTCTGGAAAATTTTCAACACGCGCAATCAATATTGGATATCCCAGTGGATCAGCGGCCATCGGCAAAGTGAGCATTCTTTCTGGCGCAGGCACGGGCGGAAGTATTATTGCCTCACAAACGGCATCTTTGACTGCGGGGCCATCTAAATCCACCCCTTGGGTCACCGTATCTGGCAGTGCCACTGTGGCACGGGGTGCTACGTTTTCATACGTGGTAACAATGGATGATAATGTCAATTTTGATGATGCGGTTGTGACAATTAACGCAGACCCATGCGACCGCAAGACGACAGTGATCCAAGGTTTTGCCAAGTCCGTCAAACGCGTTTGCGACAAGCTCACCTATACAATTCGCGTCTACACATTGTCGGATGGCGGTTCGCCAGATACGGTCACTGTCAGTGACACGTGGCCAGCTGGCCTCAATCCGGCAACATCTGTGACATTCAACAGCACTCCGAGTGTTGTGGCCACGCCAACATTGAATTCAACAGGCTGGAGCATCAAATTTCCAACGCCCACCGGCACGGCGGGCACACCCATTGTTGGCAGTTATACAATCAGTTTTAGCAGTGTTTTGAACCCCTCGTCTCTCAGTGGAGGTGACTTCAACATCACAAATCAAGCTGCACTGACAGCGCAATCATTGTCTGGTCAAACTTTTAAGTCAGATGATCCTGCAACTGCCGCACAAGGCGATGCAACAGCGATCAATATTCCGGTTGCTGAGGTCAAAAAGTGTCTGGGTGTGACTGACAACACCACGCCAAATTGCCTCAAGGCTACACCCGAAGTATCCTGCGGCCCGCGTCCCGGAACATACACCATCACGTTGCATCCGCAGGGCGTGAACGGCGTTGTGCCATCTGTCCTCCAAGTTTCGACGACAACACCTGGAATCTCACTTGTTCCAGCGAACGCCTCTATTCCTGTAATTGGCGGCATTGCCCGAGTTACTGTGGTGGGTGCAACACCGGGTCAGGCGATTTCACTTGATATTATGGGTTCTGCCACGGGCCAAGGTTCATCGCAGGGGCTCGACCAATGTTGCAACGGTAAAGTTGAAATCATTATCCCGAAGGATCTCGATTGTGACAAGCCAATTGTGAAGGTTGAAAAAATCTGTGAACCAGCCGAGTTGAGGCCTGGCCCAACAGATAAGCCCTTCTATGAAGCCCGTTGCAAAATTCGTGTCTCTTCTACTGGCCCGATTACGACGCCAATCAATTTGTCGGAAACGCCACCAGCAGGGGCAACCATCACGGCCATAACGCCGCCAGCGCCATGGGTCTGCGCACCAGCAACGCCGACGGCATCACCTATCGGCTGTAACATCGCACCAGCAGCGTTCAACGCGTTGCCCGGGCTTGTATCAACTCTTGATGTGGTTATGTCATTTGCGTCCAAGGATGGCCGCCAAGTGAATTGCGCTACCATTGATGCTGTTAATCCGCATTCGACCCGGCCATGGGACGAGCAACATCCGAATAAGTCTTGTTCACCTATCAAGTTCCCGCCCACAATCAAGGTTGAAAAAACCTGCGAGTCCGCCAAGCGCGGAGCCAAGGGTCTAGAAGCCCATTGCAAAATCACTGTCACCGCCGATGGACCCGCCACCGCTCCGATCAAAATTTCGGAAGTGTTGAACGGCGGCGGCCAGATTACCAATATGAGCGCCAATCCTGTCGCAACGGTTTGCACGCCAAACCCTGTGGTAGGTGCTGGCACACCAGTGAACTGTACGATCCCCGCGGGCCCCTTCAATGCCAATGGTAATAGCGCCAGCATTGACGTTACTGTAAAATTCAATTCATCAGGCGCTGCCAACGAAGCGAAGAACTGCGCCCGCTTGATTGACGGTGTGAAGCATGTTCCTTCTTGCGATGATTTCCGTCCAGACGAAAGCAAGATTGACATCAAGAAAGTGTGCGATCCAGCCAAAGAAGTTGTGGGGGCGATCAACCACTATGAATCCAAGTGCCACATCACCGTTAACACGATGGGCCCACAATCCGGCACGATTGCTGTGAGCGAGTTGATGACGGGTGGATCAGTTGTTTCCGCGACAGCGCCCGCACCGTGGAACTGCACGACAGTCAATTGCAATATAAACGGCAGCGCGCTCAATCAAACATCGTCGACCACGGTTATTGAAGTTGTAGTGAGCCTCGCGCAGGGGCAAAATTCAGGCCGCAACTGTGCCATACTCTCGCGAACCGCTGCTAACCCAATCGAATCCTGCGCTGATATTGTGCCAGAGAACAAGAGTAACACACAACTTGAGTTGGTCAAAACTGGGCCAAAAGATTGCAAGCCGGGTTTGCCATGTGCATTCACTGTCTCAATCACCAGCATCGGCCAACCTTATAACGGAAACATCTTGCTCTATGATGTCTTGTCACCGAACCTCGCTTGGCCTGTGACTTCAATGACACCCAACGTCTGTGGAACGAGCATCACTACAATGCCTTTTGGCTGCGTGGCTAATGTGAATTTGGCGGCAAACACGCCATTGACATTCACAGTGACTCTCAATCCGATCAATTTAAACAATTCAATAGGGCATGACGAAAATTGCATCACCGCCGCGTTCGTCGG
>JAGWUY010000361.1 GCA_028868255.1 Alphaproteobacteria bacterium
TGGAGAGAGATGATGGTTGAGAAAGACGGTGGCCCAGTGTTTCCAAGAGTAGCCAATCATGTCGATAGCTTTGGCTTTCTTCATCAAGAAAGCAACGGCATGTCTATTCGAGACTATTTTGCAGCGGCGGCTTTGCAAGCGCTGATGAATGAACCCCCGCCTCCAAGCTTTACATTAAGTGAGGTGGCCTCAAAAGCATATCGCCTTGCCGATGCCATGCTCCGAGCTCGTGAGGCTAGCCATGAATAGCGGGGATGAACTGTTGCGAGCAAAACGGGTTCTATTTCGCAGATGGAACTCATTTTGTAATGCTGACAATTTCGTGGGCCGTGAAACCTTCACCGACCGCATGGAAAAGGCTGGTTTAATTGAATTGGTGCCAGTTGATGACGATGCTCTTGAGGAATCATTCGCAGCAGAGCGCGGCATCGAGAAAGGCGGAATGATGTGGAAACTAACTGCTGCTGGAAGCGCCGCCTACGAATCCGAACACAAAAAGGAAGGGTGAGATGGCTGATAAACCAATCCTGTTCAGCGCGCCGATGGTGCGGGCCATTCTCGAAGGCCGCAAGACCATGACGCGGCGGGCGATCAAGGGCGTCCGCAACGATAACTGCTTAGTCATCAAAAAGGCCACGAAAACGCGGATGGGGATTGTTCGGCATGTTTTAGAACATCGGCCCTATGAAATCGGCGACCGCCTTTGGGTGCGCGAAAATGGATGGCAGCGGCCAGAGCGCAGCGAACGGGACATGCGCGATGGCGCTGATACTTGGCCGCCTTACATGTACGATGCCGATGACGACGCGCCGGAAAAAGAATGGGGTTGGAAGCGCCGCCCCTCAATCCACATGCCCCGCTGGGCCAGCCGCATCACGCTCGAAGTGATGGAGGTGAAGGTTGAGCGGCTGCAGGACATTTCAGAGACCGATTGCCTTTGCGAGGGCGTCACACGCCTTGACGGCAATGGCACAAACAAATTCTCGGTTCACATCGAAGGCGGATGGTTTAGCCAACCGACAGCCGCCGCAACATTTCGCGGCCTTTGGGAAGATATCAATGGCGATGGCGCATGGGAAGCAAACCCATGGGTAGCCGCGATCAGCTTCAAGCGGGTGAAATAACATGCCCACCCTTCCCGCCAAGTTCAGCCAGGACATGAACATGAAAACATGCTATCATAACTCAAATTCCCACGCCCTCCCCGCACCTGTGGTGATGTGATGGGCAAAGACAAAACCACTGCAGACATTGTTTCCGATGCCGAGATCGAGCGCGTTCATGCTCATGCGAATTTCGGAAAAATACCGAAGCGCAAAGTTGTCGATGATGCACTCGAAAGCACCTTCGCTGGATTTTCGACTGGTTACACCGCTCACTGCATCATCATTGAACACGGTCTTGCAAAGATCAGTGGAGCGAAGCGCAAAGTGAAAGTCACGCCCAAGGGGATTCGTTACCTCCAGGTGATGATGCGCAACAGGATTTTGGCTAAACACAACCCAAGGCCTACACCATGAGCGAGATAACGCGGTCAAAGAAGCCGACTAAATATCATAATCCGCTGGCCCTGTGCGAAGCGGCTTGTGAGGTGTTGCGCGA
>JAGWUY010000100.1 GCA_028868255.1 Alphaproteobacteria bacterium
CGCTTCCGCATTGGCAAATGACACTTGTAACAACGTGCGGGTTTCAGGTTTGAAATAGTCCTTCTTATACTTGTCATAGCCGGCTTTCACATCATCCGGCGTAACCGTAATTTTTGCAGCAATATCAGCAGGGTCAACCTTCATCAAAGCCACAGAGCGGTACTCCGGCGCGGTGTATGTGGCGGGCGAAGATTCATACTGCTTTTTTAATTCGGCATCGGTTGGCGCAGCAACATCACTTTCATTTGCGGTTACTGTGAAATAGCGCGCATCGCGGGTTTGGCCGGCAAATTGTGCCAAAGCCAAAGCGTAAGTTTTTGGTAGAGTTATGTCCTCGCCCGCAATATCTGTTACTGCAGCGCGCAAACGGCCAGTTCTCTCGCTGGCAAAGAAGGTTGCTTCGTTAAGACCATTTTGAGCAAGCAGGCGCTGGAAAATAGTCGAATCAAACTTGCCCGAGCTGTCCTGAAAAATTTTGTTGCTGTAAACACTTTCCGCAATGGTTGCGTCAGACATGGCAAGGCCCAGTTTCTCGCGCTGTGCATCAATAACGAGGCGTGCAATCAAACTGTCAAGCACTTGCTTGTCGACGCCCATTTTGTGCGCATCATCTGTTGTCACCTGTTGGCCAGATTGTTGCGACATCAGCCGCAGTGTTTTTTGTAAAGCGGTGGTATAGTCCGACGCAAGAATGGTTTTACCGGCCACCTTGGCCAAATCCTTCGGCCCCCAGCCAAACCAGCCCAGCAAATTGTCCGAGAAGCTGGACGAAACGTCCTTGATGCCCCAGATCGAGAAGCTCAACACCAAAAGCGCCATCAATACTTTCGCGACCCAGCTTTTGGCCGCATTGCGCATGGATTCGAGCATAGAAAATTCCTTTCAATATTGTTGGCAAATCAGTGGGCACAATTCGCCCGAAATCATCATAGGTAACCGCGTTTCTTCTCGCAAGTGCGGCATCAACTTGCTATGAAGCGCATCGACCTGAAGAACAAGAGGAAATTATGGCACACACAATCAAGCCGCTGGTGGCTGGCAACTGGAAAATGAACGGCACAACCGCAAACCTGAAGGAGCCGCGCTTGCTGGCTGGCATGTTGCGCGATGTGAAGCTGAAATGTGATGTCATGGTATGCCCCCCGGCCACACTGATCCGCAGGGTCAAAGCCGTGATGCGCGGCTCCAAAATCAAGGCTGGCGGGCAAGATTGTCATGCCGCGGTCTCAGGCGCACACACGGGCGATATCTCAGCCGATATGTTGAAAGACGCAGGCGCAACGGCTGTAATTGTCGGGCACTCTGAGCGCCGCACCAATCACAAGGAAACGGATGCCATGGTGGCCGCCAAAGCGTTAGCCGCACACAAAGTGGGCCTCACCGCCATCATCTGCATTGGCGAAACACTGGATGAGCGCAAGGGCGGCAAAACTTTGGAAGTTCTGACCAGCCAGATCAAGGGCTCCATCCCAGCGGGCTGCACCGCCGCCAACACGGTGGTGGCTTATGAGCCCGTCTGGGCCATCGGCACAGGTTTGACGCCAACCGTTGCTGAAATCACCGAAGCGCACGCCCATATCCGCAAAGAGCTTTCGGGCGTGATGGGCGCGGAGGGGGCGTCCACGCGCATCTTGTATGGCGGCTCGGTAAAGCCCACCAATGCGGCAGAGTTGATGGCCGTGGCCAATGTGAACGGCGCGCTGGTGGGCGGCGCCAGCCTGAAAGCGGTCGATTTCATCGGCATCATCAAGGCGTATATCTAACCCATCATTTTCCCTCCCCCTTGTGGGGAGGGTTAGGGTGGGGGTCGCTCAAGCAATATTCAAGGGCTCCCAAATGACCACTCTCCCCATCCTCACCAAGCGCCGCCTGCAGGCCGAAGTTATCGGCCCGATCTATACGGAAATGGCAGCCGAACTGGGCGAGGAAAAAGCCAAAGCCATTCTCGATGCCGCCATCAAGAAAGCGGCGGTGGCCGAGGGGCAGGCCTTTGCCGCCAAAGCCCCAGGTGGTGAAACCTCCATGGCGGATTTCATCAAGCTGTTTGACCTGTGGAAGATGAGCGGGGCGCTGGAACTCGACATTCTGAAACAGGATGATGCGGTGTTTGAATTCAACGTCACGCGCTGCAAATATGCCGAGATGTACCGCGAGATGGGCCTCGGCCACATTGGCCACCTGATGAGCTGCAACCGCGACGGCACCTTCGTGGAAGGCTATGACCCCAAAATCAAACTCGACCGCGCCCAGACAATCATGGCCGGGGCGAAGTGTTGCACGTTCCGGTATCGGCGGGAGGGGTAACTCCCTCCACAGCCATACCACAACGCCCCGTCATCCCCGCGAAAGCGGGGACCCCGCTGAATAAATGCTTTGCCGTAGGAAATATGTTTAATCGGAGTAGAAATATTGAAGCTTGACGAAAAATTTTTTCGCTGCGCCATCGAAGGCATAGTTGAGAGTGGCGATACCGATATTTTTCCTTATCCCTTCGAACTCTATTTCTTGCGGGACTCGATTGAAAAAATATCGACCGAATTGGCGACATTCGACATTAGCCAGTATCACCCGTTCAGTTTGGTAGAATCTCTAATACCGAAGTCCAAGTTTGGCTTCAGAGTTGCTCACCAACCTTATCCAATTGATTCAGTCATTTATACAGCTTTGGTACTAGTTATTGCTGATGATATTGAAAACAAGCGTGACGCCGCAATTGGCAACCGAGCATTTGCCTACCGAAAGAATTCGGGACTTGATAAATCCTTCTTCACCGAAAATCGAACATATAAAAACTGGCTAAATAGTTTTGTGGGAAAAATCTTTTTAGATGGTTATGACTTTGTTGTGGAGACCGATATTTCGGATTTTTACGCGAGAATATATCGACACAGACTAGAAAATATCTTGTCGACACTCACATCTGAAACAAAAATTGTAAAAAAAATCGAGGCGTTCATTAGTGACTGGCGAAGCGCGCAATCTTTTGGAATTCCTGTAGGTAGCAATGCCAGCAGACTTTTGGCAGAGGCGTCCCTTCACGATACTGATATGGCACTTATCGCCGAAGGTATCGAGCACACCAGATTTGTGGACGACTTCAGGCTATTTATTCGCAAGGGCCAAGACCCCTATGCGGCATTGGCATTTTTGGCGCAGCACCTTTCAGCAAACGAAGGGCTTTCCCTAAATAGTCAAAAAACAAAGGTTTTGAAATGGTCAGAATTTGTAGCGTCGTCCAGCGATGAGAGCTCAGAAGATGATCATTCTAAAGAAGAGTTTGCTACTGAAAAATTGTTTAGAGCTGCATATGGACAAGATGAGATTGATGAGGATGCATTAGAGGCCTTGATGCTGAAGGATTTGGATCAAGAGCTTGAAGGAATGCTCACCCAACCTTACTGGGAAATGGGAAAAATCAGAATTGTTCTTCATGCTATGCGCTTGGTAGCAAAACCTTTGATAGCAAAATATATTAGGGAGCACTTGAAAGTGCTCCTTCCTTTTGCAAGGGACATTTGCTTGTTGATTGAAGACTTTATGGCGCAAGGAATTGAAGGTTTCGAAAATATGTCGTCGGAGATAGTTGACCTAATTCTCCAACCGGCTGCTCAACCGTTAGATTGCGCCAGGGCGTGGTTGTTGGAACTCGGAACTAGAAATCTGGTTAAGTTTAACAACGCCGATATTCGTCGACTCGATGCACTCACCGGAACGCTGGATCTTCGGCAAATCCACTTAATTCGTTGGAGAGCTTGCGATATCAACTACTTTCGTTCCAAAAAAACTCGTCTCCATGAAATCCAAGTTTGGGCCCAACCAAGTTTCATTTTTGGCGCCCGTTGCCTGCCCAAGGACGAATATAGCCATTGGATTCGTTCGATTAAGAGTAGGTTGAATTTTCCAGTCGGGAAACTGTTCGCTGAATGGTGCTTAGAAACATATGGCAGCGATCCATTTTACAAAAATCCAAGCGCTAGATCGAAGTCTCTTTCTGTTGAAGCTGGTGAAAAACCTTTTTGAGTTCAGATATTCGCCTCATTTTGACTTGACAACATCCTAAGATAGGACTATATCCCTTTTCGATAACCCGGAAAGGAGGGGACAGTGTCGACAGCGTCTCTATATTGTTCGGGTTATGTGCAGCGCTTGCGGGCGGGAGGCATCGCACCTCACGCTCTCGGGAGCTTCGGCCTAGACCCACGGGCACTACGACCCGTGCGCCTTAGATGGCTCAAACGATTGGGGCAACCCAATTGGAATAAGAGCGAAGCCGGGGCCAAAATCGCTGCGTTTCTCGTGAGAGAGCAGGGTTGGTTTTTGGATTCTGTTTCTTCTTTTCCGCCTGCCGCAGCCCCAGTCATGGATTCCCGCTTTCGCGGGAATGACGGGGTGGGTGGGGTGCGTTCCAGCTTCGGCGGGAATGACGGAGGAGGGGGAAGTGAATTAAATCAATCGCTTAACGTTGCACTCTCCAGCATGGCTTTAAGTCATCGCGCATCTTCCATCCATTTCTATCGTTCGAACGGGCTTAAAGCCGGGGCGGAAACTTCCCCTCCAATTTTATTGGCGGCGCGTGTAATGCCGCCGTGAAATATCTATCACCCCCTCATCCGCCCCTTCGGGGCACCTTCTCCCGCGAGGGGAGAAGGGTGGAGTCGTGTGCGTCTCATCCATTATCATGCTCCCTCAGCTTGCTGGGGGATATGTCCGGAGGACTGAGGGGGCCGTCTGACGATCATAAACTCAAAGGAGAACCCATGTCTCATTCCCTTCCGCCGAAGCCTAAGCTTTCGCACCAGCCTTGGTTTGGTTATTCCAAGCATGATCGGCCGCGCGATGTGGCCTTGCCTGTTTGCCCGTCGCCGCGCTGCCGCCGCGCCAAGGTGTGTTTGGCGGCCACGGATAATCTCTATTGCCTGCGCACCCATCACACGCCGGAAGAAATCAAAGCCCTTGAGGCTGCGTCTGATTTGCACAAGGCGCTGGACAAGGTTCCCGAGCTGATTGACCCCATGGATGCCGAAGAGCGCACGGAGCGCATGATCAGCATTGTGAAAATCCGCAAAGGCTGGGAAAATGATATGAAAGCGCGCTGGCGGGCCGGTGGCTTTGATGCGCGTTATGGCAAATACCGCGCTTGCGGTGTGTGGTTGGTGCCGCCAGAAAAAACCTATCACGAAGAGCGATAAAACCGCGCACCAATCGCATCCCTTGAACCCCTGTTGCATCACTCCCATCTAAACGCTAAAGCACTCGCCAAATGTCACTTGGGAAAATTTCATGCAATCAGTTCTTCTTGTTGTTCACCTTATTGTTGCGCTGGCCTTGATTGGTCTGGTGATGCTTCAGCGCTCTGAAGGCGGGGCCTTGGGCATTGGTGGCGGGTCAGGCAATTTGTTCTCCTCGCGCGGCGTGGGCAACACCTTGACGCGTGCCACAGCCATTTTGGCCGCCTGTTTCTTTGCCACCTCGGTTGCGCTCACCATGTTGGCCAATCACAAAGGCTCTTCCACGTCCATCATCGGCACGGGCACACCCTCTACCACAGCGCCAACTTCAGGTGGAACTGGCGGCACAACGGCGCCTGCCGCACCATCGGGCGAGGGCCTGTTGCCAAAGCTTGATCCGTCTAAGCCGGTGGTTCCTACCAACTAGAGTTTTGCTGTGAAACACAAACTGTTTCACAGCTTCCCACAAATCTTTGGACAGGCTCAATCTTTGCTTCGAATCGGGGCAAAGGCGGGTTAGGGTGATTTCCCATGGCGCGATACATCTTCATAACCGGCGGCGTGGTTTCATCACTCGGTAAAGGTCTGGCTTCAGCGGCACTTGGTGCGCTATTGCAGGCCCGTGGCTATACGGTGAGGCTGCGGAAACTCGATCCCTATCTCAATGTCGATCCTGGCACGATGAGCCCATATCAACACGGCGAAGTTTTCGTGACCGATGATGGCGCAGAGACGGATCTCGATCTCGGCCATTACGAGCGTTTCACGGGGCTGCACGCCACCAAGCGCGATAACATCACCACCGGCAAGATTTATCAGGACATCATTACCAAGGAACGGCGTGGCGATTATCTGGGTGGCACGGTTCAGGTGATTCCGCATGTGACGGACGCGATCAAGGATTTCGTCAAGGCCGATGCCGGCGGGGCGGATTTTGTGCTGGTCGAAGTGGGCGGCACGGTGGGCGATATTGAGGGCCTGCCATTTTTTGAGGCAATCCGCCAATTTGGCCAGGAACATCCCCGCGGCACCTGCCTTTATATTCATTTGACGCTGATGCCCTACATTCCCACAGCCGGTGAGCTTAAAACCAAACCGACGCAACATTCCGTGAAAGAGCTGCGCTCCATCGGCATTCAGCCGGATATTCTGCTGTGCCGGGCGGATCGTGAAATTCCAGCTTCCGAACGCCGCAAGATTGCGCTGTTCTGCAATGTGCGCCCTTCAGCCGTAATCCAAGCGTTGGATGTAGCCAATATCTACGATGTGCCGCGCGCTTATCATGCCGAAGGGCTTGACCAAGAAGTGCTGGAAGCCTTTGGAATTCTGGATGCCAAGAAGCCTGATCTTTCTAAATGGGATGATATTCAAGACCGCATCATCCACCCCGAAGGCGAAGTGACCATTGCGGTGGTGGGCAAATATACTGGCCTTCTGGATGCCTATAAATCCCTCAAAGAAGCTCTGGTTCATGGCGGCATTGCCAACAAGGTTAAGGTCAATCTGGAATGGATTGAATCCGAAGTTTTTGAGAAGGAAGACCCGGCCCCTTATCTTGAAGGTGTGCATGGCATTCTCGTTCCCGGTGGCTTTGGCGAGCGTGGGGCTGAAGGAAAAATCAAGGCAGCAACTTTTGCCCGCACCCGCAAAGTACCGTATTTCGGCATTTGCTTTGGCATGCAAATGGCTTGCATCGAAGCAGCACGTAACTTGTGCCATATCGAACATGCGTCTTCCACCGAGTTTGGTGAGACGAAGGAACCCGTGGTCGGCACCATGACGGAATGGATGAAGGGCAATGAGCTTGAAATCCGCAAGTCTGGCGGCGATCTGGGCGGCACAATGCGCCTTGGCGCGTTTGAGGCGACTCTGCAAAAGGGCAGCCACATCGCCGAGATCTATGGTGATACCCATATTTCAGAGCGCCACCGCCACCGTTATGAAGTGAACACAGCTTACCGGGCGAAGCTGGAGCAGGCGGGGTTGAAATTTGCCGGCATGTCGCCTGATGGGTTGTTGCCAGAAACGGTGGAATATGCCGATCACCCATGGTTTATCGGTGTGCAATATCACCCAGAGCTTAAGTCGAAGCCGATGGAACCCCACCCCCTGTTTTCGTCTTTCGTGAAGGCTGCCATGGTGCAGAGCCGTCTGGTGTGATGGTCCGGGCGGGCCCCATGTTCAGGGCCTTGTGCATCGCGCTTGCGGTGCTGCTTACTTGCGTTGCTGCTCAGGCATTTGATAATGCCATCATTACCTCAGCCGAAACGCAAGAAGCTTCTATGCGCTCCAATCTCGAGCGGGTGCAAACTGCCATTTCGCTCAGTGACGTGACGGATGTTCAACTGGCCGAACAACGTGGCATTGTTGAAAAATTGCAGCTTGATGCTCTGGCACAGGCAGATGCCCTCAACGCACCGGTCAAGGATTTAACCCAACAACTCAATCAATTGGGGCCAGCACCCGCCAAAGGTGCATCAGAATCAGCCAGCATTGCGGCCCAGCGCCAATCATTGACCGATTCAGTGAACCGCGTGTCTGCGGCACAAAAACAATTCAGCCTCCTAAGTCTCGAAGCAGAACAGACCACCAGCAAAATATCATCGCTGCAACGTACGCAGTTTTCACAGCGCGTATTTCGTCCCGATATTTCCATTCTCAATCCACAGTTATGGAAAGACACCGCCACGGGCATTACCCTACTTTACACAAGGCTTTACAATATTATTAGCGTGTGGTGGCAAGTGCAAAGCCCAAGCGCACAATGGTCGGCTCTTGGGGTTATGCCGGGGCTATATCTGGGCATCATCCTGATCTACCGGGCTGGGCGGCGCATTTTTTCCAACTGGATGGGCTATGCTCCAGCAGACAAATCAACCCTTTCGCCGTTAAGGCGTCTGTGGCGGGTGGCCAAGGGCGCACTCATCTGTGCCATCATGCTTCTTTTGTTTGGTGTGATGACCACCGTGACACTAGATTTAACCAAGCTTTCAACGCCACGTTTCGATCAATTGGCGATGGCCTTGCTTTCATTTATCTCACCGGCAATTTTTCAAACCACATTGGCCTATCTAATTTGTTCGCCAAATCAACCTGAAGCGCGTTTGATTGCGATTGATCGTTCGGCGGCGCGCACTATTCCCGT
>JAGWUY010000101.1 GCA_028868255.1 Alphaproteobacteria bacterium
CGGATTGGTTGGAGTGGGTGTGAATGTTGCCGCGCCAGAAGCGACCGGGAAGTGAGAAGGGGCTCAAAGTTTTCATCAGACACTCATTTGCATGCCAAGCTCTACCACGCGATCAGGTGGTAGACGGAAGAACTCAATAGCGCGAGATGATTGATTAGCCAACATGATGAAGATGCGTTGTTGCCAAAATGGCATAGCTGACGTGGCAGATGGCTTGATGACGCGACGTCCCAAGAAAAATGAAGCGTTGCGCGGGTCAACTTCTAAGCCAAAGGGCGCACAGGCTTTGAGCGCCAAGGGCACATTGGGTTGCTCCATGTATCCAAAGCGGGCCTGCACCAACCAAGCGCCAAGTGGCCCCTGAGACACGGATACACGGTCCTCACCGATACGTGGCTCATTGGTTGTTTCGATGGCCACAAAGATCAACTTGTCGTGCAACACACGATTATGTTTCAAGTTGTGCATTAAGGCGCTGGGGGCAAATTTTTTGTCCGTCTGCAAAAACACTGCTGCGCCAGCAACGCGAGCAGGCGGGCGACGCTCTAGACTTTTTAATACTCCGTCCAGTTCCACGGAATCACGATTGTACTTGGCAATGAGTAGTTTGCGACCTTTCATCCAGGTCAACATCAATACCATGATGCATGAACCTATGAGCAAGGGCAGATAACCACCTGATGCCAGTTTCAGGCCATTGGCGGCGAGAAAAACACATTCAACTGCAAATATGGCGCCGAGCGCTGGGATAACCAACAAGCGGGGCAGCGCTTTTGAATAGTAGAAATAGATAATGGCCAAAGCGTTGTTGACGAGCATCGCCACATTGACGGCGATGCCATAAGCCGAGGCGAGAGCATCCGATGAGCGGAACATCAAAACCAACATAGTGACGCCGACCAAAAGCAGCCAATTGATGTGGGCCACATAGATTTGGCCTTTTTCAGTTTCGCTTGTGTGGCTGATACCCATGCGCGGAATGAGATTGAGAGACATTGCCTGTTGAGCAATTGAAAATGCCCCAGTGATCACCGCCTGGCTGGCAATGATCGTGACCAGTGTGGCGAGAATGACAAGTGGGATCAGGCCCCAGTCTGGTACCATGAGAAAGAAGGGATTTTCCATGGCTTTAGGGTTTGCAAGCACAAATGCGCCTTGGCCCAGATAGTTCAACATCAATGCGGGCATTGCCACACACAACCATGCCAAACGGATGGGAGTTTTGCCAAAATGGCCCATATCTGCGTAAAGCGCCTCACCACCGGTGACTGCAAGGAACACGCCGCCAAAAACCAGCAAGGCAAGGCCGGGACGCTGCACGAGCATCATAATGCCGTAATAGGGATTGGTGGCAGCGAAGATTCCGGGCTCAGCAAGAATATGCGCCAAGCCCATGGCCCCAATCACTAAAAACCAAAGGAACGTAACAGGAGCAAAGATTTTTGCGACACCGGATGTGCCCTGATATTGATAGAAAAACAGTGCTATCAGAACTGCCAGTGCGATGGGCAGAACAAAACCAGAAAATTCGGGATTGATGATGCTCAAGCCTTCAACTGCTGACAAAACAGAAATGGCTGGTGTGATCATCGCGTCACCGAAAAAGAATGCAGCGCCGATGATGCCCAGTAATACTATATAATTACCTTTGGTTTTGAAAATGCTTTCAACCAATGCAACCTGGCTCAGAATGCCGCCTTCGCCATGATTGTCAGCACGCATGATGATGATCACGTATTTCAGTGTCACAATCAAAAGCAAGCCCCAGATTAAAAGTGACACTACGCCAAGCACCGACAAACGTGGATCACCGCCTGCGGCAACAACGGGGCGCAGCGCTTCACGCATGGTATAAAGTGGGCTGGTTCCAATGTCGCCAAAGACAACGCCAATAGAAGCGAACGCCATTTTCAGCATGGCGCTGTTTTTCGTCACATGTGGGGATTGCATGGTGAGGGCCCCTCGGTGCGGCCCAAAACGCGTTAAAATCACAACATGATGCAATGCACCACGGTTCTTAAAAATACGCTTCGCATGTGCGAAATCAAGTTAAATCTTTTTTAATGAAGTCACACGCTCATTTGCATACCAAGCTCCACCACCCGGTCTGGCGGAATTCGAAAAAACTCCACCGCGCGGGCGGATTGATCAGCCATCATTATGAATACGCGTTGCTGCCAAAAGGGCATTGAGGAGCGGGCAGACATTTTAATGACGCGGCGGCCAAGGAAATAAGATGCCTGGCGCGGATCAATATCCAAGCCATGTTCGGCACAGGCACGCAGGGCAGCTGGCACATCAGGTTGTTCCATGTAACCGAATTTTGCTTCGACCAGCCACGCGCCCAGGGGGCCCTGCTTCACCGTCACTCGGTCGCCATCCCAGCGCGGTTGGCGCACAGTATCGACCTCCACAAATACCAGTTTGTCATGTAGCACCCGGTTGTGCTTCAGATTATGCAACAGGGCGCTGGGGGCATATCTAATGTCAGTTTGCAAGAACACGGCTGCTCCTGCCACGCGTGTCGGTTGGCGGCGTTCCATGCTTTCAAGCAGACCGATTAATTCGATAGACTCTTTCTTGAGTTTGGCAGAAAGGGCATCACGGCCACGCATCCAGGTAATCATCAGCAGGATGATGGTTGAGCCAATCAAGACTGGCATGTAACCACCATGCAAGAGCTTCAGCATGTTTGCGGCATAAAGCATGGCTTCAACGCAGAACACAAAAATCAATGCCGGAATGGCAATGGCGCGCGGCAGGTTGCGCGATGTCCAGAAAAACACCATACCCAAAATCGTATCCACCAACATCGAGGTGTTGACCGCGATGCCGTAAGCCGAGGCCAGATTGGACGACGTTTGAAACACCAAAACCAGCAGCAATACACCCGTCATAATCAGCCAGTTGATTTGTCCAACATAGATTTGGCCTTCTTCAGTTTCACTTGTGTGGATGATGTTCATGCGCGGGAACAAGCCTAACGCCATGGCCTGCTGCGCAATTGAAAATGCGCCTGTGATCACCGCTTGGCTGGCGATAATTGCAACAAGCGTTGCCAAAATAACCAAAGGCAACAGTGCCCATGAAGGTGCCATCAGGAAGAATGGATTTTCAATGGCATCAGGGTGGGCGATTATGAATGCCCCTTGGCCCAAATAATTCAAAACCAATCCCGGCAAAACGACTCCCAACCACGCTATGCGGATGGGGTTTTTACCAAAATGGCCCATGTCAGCGTAGAGGGCTTCTCCACCCGTTACCGCTAGGAATACGCCCCCAAACACCAGCAAAGCAAGGCCCGGCTGGCGCACCAGCATAGAAATGCCATGCATAGGGTTAAGGGCACGGAAAATGCCGAGATCATCGCTGATGTGAATGAGCCCAAGGATGGCCAACGTCACAAACCAGATCATAGTGACAGGCGCAAAAATTGAAGCGACACCTGCCGTGCCTTTGTATTGAAAAGTGAAGAGGGTGAGGATCACCGCCGTTGTCATCGGCACGACATAGGGTTTGAAGCCAGGGTTGATGATGCTCAATCCTTCAATGGCAGATAGCACTGTCATGGCCGGTGTGATCATGGCATCGCCGAAGAAGAAGGCAGCGCCAATAATTCCCAAGCTCAGGATCAAAGTACTTTTGCGGTTCAACAGTGTTTGAACCAGCACCACCAGTGACAGGATGCCGCCTTCGCCGCGGTTATCCGCGCGCATCAGCATGATCACATATTTCAAAGTGACGATGATGAACAAGGCCCAGAGCAACAGCGAAACAACACCCAGAACGGCGAGGCGCAAATCGCCACCCGCAGCCACAACGGGGTGCAAGGCTTCACGTATCGTGTAGATGGGGCTGGTGCCCACGTCGCCAAACACAACACCGATAGAGGCGAAGGCCAATTTCAGCTTAGTCGGGCTGAAAAGTGATGGATTGTCGTCTTGTGCAGACATGCATCGTCCCCCGGCTGGGCTTTACGCCCTGTTGCAGTGTGTCGCCACTATGGCGCTGCAACAACGGCGCGGCATTCAGCAGGAAGGCCACTGAGAGTCAAGGGGGGCGGCGGCACGTAAGGAGGCGCATTGGGGTTGGGTTTTGGTTTTTGCCAAGCTTTGCCGCCCATCCAATAGGCCAGTTCATCACCACAACCTGTGCCGTCCTTAGGTTTCGGTTTCCACTGGTTTTTACAGCCGGGCATGCCAGCCGGGCAATTCAAGCGGATGTGAAAATGAAACGTGTGGCCCTTCATGGGTCGAATTTTGGCAAGCCAAGATTTATCAGCATCACCAGCTGCAAATTGGCACAGGGCAGCCTTGATCGGCGGGTGAACAAAAATGCGCGCTACTTCAGGATAGCTTGCTGCCATTTTCAATAGCTTGGCACGATCCAAAGACCATGTGTCTGGATTTACGGCATAGTGCCCTTTGACCATTTCAAAAGGCACCATGGTTTCACGCTCCTTGGCCGACATTTCATAATTCGGCATAGGCGTAAACCAAATATCAGCATCAAGGCCGTTTTGGTGGCTGGCATGGCCCGTTAGCATTGGGCCACCGCGGGGCTGGGCCATATCGCCGACCAGCAGGCCATTCCAGCCGATCTTGGCTTTGGCGTCGCTGGCCAACCGTTCAATCAAGCTGATGGTTTGCGGCAAAGCCCAATTGCGATTGCGCGACGGGCGCATGACTTGCCAATCGGGGCCTGTCATCGGCAACCTTTGGGCCCCGGCCATGCAGCCCAATGCATATGCGCCAATTGCATGGGGGGCGGCCACATCAGGGAGTTTTTTTGCACCGAAGAGCTTTTTGGCGGGTGTGGTGTTTAAATTCATCGCCACTGGTGCTGCCGAGGTGGCACCCGTGATCACATTGGTGAGGCCGGATTGATCCACTGCCGTCTGGCTTTGGGCACTGCTTAAACTGAGGGTGCAGGCCAGCAGCGCGCCAATAAAAAATTGCCTATTTTTTGCGGAAAGCATCGAGTGATACAACCTTTGGCCCCTCTGGGGCTGTTTCAACATCGTCAGTGCTGGTCGCCGTTTCAGGCAAATTCGAGTCTTCGGGCTTATCAACTGCCTTTTTCGACTTCTTTTCGGCCGCTGCCACGGCACTTTCAGCTTCAACAACTTCAAACTGCAAACCAAACTGCACAGCCGGATCAAGGAAACCCTTAATCGCTGCGAAAGGTACAATCAACCGTTCTGGAATGTTATCGAATGACAATTCAACCTGAAAGCGTTCTTCGGTTACCTGCAAATTGAAAAATTGGTGTTGCAACACCACCGTCATTTCGCGGGGATAACGCTCTGCCAAGCGTGCGCCAATGTTGACTCCCGGATATTTGGTATTGAATTGTATGTAGAAGTGATGATCGCCTGGCAAGCCTGATTTTTCCACCCGGCGCAGCGCTTCGCGCACCACGCCTTTGAGGGCGTTTTGGGCGAGTTGATCATATCGCATCAGGTCTTCAGGCATGGGTATCTCTCGAAAGTAAATCACGATTCGGCTTGGCATACTACAGCGGCTTTGCCAATGCAGCTAGAAAGCATTGGCAGGGGATAAGTGGCTTTCTATACTGATGTTCTAGCAGTGGGTGAAAATATGGATCGTGTGACAGGCGGCTGTGTGTGCGGCGATGTGCGCTTTGAGGCGACGGGTAAGCCTGATCGTGTGGGGATTTGTCATTGCACGGATTGCCGCAAACACCATGGCGCACCATTTCATGCCTCGGCGATTTATCCTGAAACGGCAGTGAAGGTAACAGGCGAGACGCGGCATTACGCCGGGCGCTTTTTCTGCCCTCGCTGTGGCTCTAAAGTTTTTGCGCGTACGGGGGATGAAGTGGAGGTGAGCTTGGGTTCGCTGGACGCGCCCGACCAGTTCAAACCCACTTACGAACTTTGGACGATCCGCCGCGAAAAATGGTTGTCGGAGTTTGAGGGGATGAAGAAATATGATGGAGACAGACAGGGGACGGGGCGGGCGGAGTGAGCCGCGTTGAATTGAATTTTGCAACTATCAATGATATATAGGTCGAATGATTGACAACCACATCAAAGCAGTACTTGCAGCGAATTGTGAAGTTTTGAAAAACATGGGTGTAACAGCTCTTTTTGTTTTCGGGTCGCGCAACCGTGGCCAACACACAGCTGACAGTGATTTGGATTTGTTCATCGACTATGCATCTGGCCACGCACCTTCCTTCTTGAAATTGATGACTCTGGAAATGAATTTGCAAGAAGAGCTCGGATTTCCTGTGCATATCACAACACGCCAGGCCTTAAGACCGGAGGTGCGGAAGGCCGCAGAAGCTGAAGCAAGCAAAATTTTCTGATGGTGCGCAAACTCGCAGATTGTATTGCAGATGCGTTGCACGAAATCGCTTATTTGAGAAAACTGCTATCCGCACATTCTCGCACGGCCCTGTTGGAAGATGAGACGCTTAACAATGCCATGGTCTATTCATTGTTGAAGTTAACTGAAGCTTGTCGACATTTCCCTGCCGAATTGACGGACCTTTATCCTGCAATTGCATGGCGAGCGGTCACGGGGTTCGGAAATCGTCTTCGCCATGAATATTTCGCACTTGCGGATGAGCGCGTCCTACAGGTGGCCGAAACTGAGCTGGATGCCTTAGAGGCCGCTCTCAAAGAAAATTGCAAAATTTAGAAAAGTGCCAGCTTCTGTTGCCAGGTGCTGGCGGACCCCGCCTAACGCTGCAAAGCGCTAGGGCTTGATTTCGGCATTTCGCACTGCATTAAGCAGCGAGAGCAACCGGAGCATAGTTGTCATTTGCAACTACAAAATAGCCCGATAACGTCGGTACAATCACGGGCAAAAAACCAACCTTTACGCCCTTGTCGATCCTGTTTCGCCCCCATATAAGGCGGTTCTGCCGGAGCCGCCCTTTCGCAGATTTAAGGAAATCTGCTTTCGGGCTTAGCCGGTTCGAAGACGAACCGTCTTTGGTGGAGGCGCCGGGTACTGCCCCCGGGTCCAATAGGTTTATTGCGTTAGCCGTTTATCACCATAGTCAAACCGCCTTGCGACGCCTGACGAGGTGAATATAGGTGTGTGCAGCTGCAATTGAAAGGGGTGAAAAGCGACGCACCCTAGAGTTGCCATTGTGGTCATAATTTGTCTTGTTTCGGCGCAAAGCCGTGCTAGGGTTAAGAGGCAACCGAAAGGGTTGTGTTTAACCAATATGGGGGATTGTTTTGGATTATTCTGCTGATGTTAAAAAATACGCTTCGAATGTAAACCAAGCTGCTGTTGATGCGATCGTGAAATATTGTGGCATTGCTTTGAAGGGCAAGGATTCACAGTTTGTCGCAATGACTGATCCTGCTGAAGTCAAGCGCGTGGTTGATGGTTTCTGCGCCAAGAAGCTGGGCCTTGATGCTGCAACCGCAGAAAAGGCCGTATTGGCTGCTGGTGAAAAGATGAAGGCTGATCGCACCAAGCACCGCGTGACCGTGTATTACCTCGTGGCTGAAGCCACCGGCACCATGGGCAAGCTGGCCTAAGATTTATTTTGATATTCCTGCAAGGCGGCAAAATCTCCGGGGGATTTTGCCGCTTTTGTTTTGCGGAATCGCAACTGCGCGATAAGATCACCCCATGAAACAATATCTCGATTTGATGCGCCATGTGCGCGACCATGGCGCCACAAAAACGGATCGCACAGGCACAGGCACGGTTTCGGTGTTTGGTCATCAAATGCGCTTTGACCTTGCAGAAGGGTTTCCGCTGGTGACCACCAAGAAGCTGCATTTGCGCTCGATCATTTATGAACTGTTGTGGTTCATTCGGGGAGAAACCAATATCAAATATCTCAAAGACAACAAGGTTTCGATCTGGGATGAGTGGGCCGATGCCAATGGCGATCTGGGGCCGGTTTATGGTGCGCAGTGGCGCTCGTGGCCGGCGCGGGATGGCGGGGTGATTGATCAGCTTGCCGAGGTGGTGGCCCGCATCAAGAAAACACCTGACTCGCGCCGCTTGCTGGTGACCGCATGGAACCCTGCTGATGTGGACAAGATGGCGCTTCCGCCGTGCCACTGTCTGTTTCAGTTTTACGTGGCGGACGGAAAACTCTCCTGCCAACTCTATCAACGCTCGGCTGATATTTTTTTGGGCGTGCCGTTTAATATTGCGTCTTATGCTTTGCTCACACACATGATTGCGCAGGTCACAGGGCTGAAGGTGGGCGAGTTTGTGCATACGCTGGGCGATGCTCACCTTTATTTGAACCATATGGAGCAAGCGGAGCTTCAGCTTTCACGGACACC
>JAGWUY010000362.1 GCA_028868255.1 Alphaproteobacteria bacterium
TGCGGCGCGGGCAGTTGTTTTGTCATAGACCAAAGCCTGGTCCTGATCACTGATTTTCCAAGTGATGTTATCGACCAGTGTGCGGCCATTTTCGGTGAACCGGGCGGTCAGTTCCAAGCTTTCCTGCCCCTGTGGAACGGTGGTGATGGCCATTTCGCCGGAGGCGGGCATGGCATTTTCAGGTGCGCGGGTGGTTGAGTTTATGGGGCGCTCAGTCGTTGCCTGAACGTTACTGGCACTTAAAAATAGAGCCGCCACCAAAGCAGGCGCAAAGCGCTCTAATCCTTGGTGGCGGATATGCGGTGGACGGGTGCTGACGCCCATTCGCTTGTGTCCCCTGTTTAACTCTCCCCCAGCTCTTCGGCCGGTGAGTGTGTTCAAGCATGAGAGAACGGGCGCGTCTATCCAATGCTTAATGAATGGTTAATAGGCTTGCGGCAATTGAAGAGATTGCAATGCCAGAGCGCTTTGGGCAGATTGCGAAACATGAAACTCAATGATCAATCCAGCCTTTTGGCCTTTCTTAGAAGCCGCAAATCCGCCTCTGCCAAAGCCATGGGAGAGCCGGGGCCAACGCCGGCGCAAATGTCGGAGATTTTGAATATTGCTGCGCGCGTGCCCGATCATGGTAAGTTGGCACCTTGGCGTTTTATCCTGATTGAGGGTGATGCGCGGGCGCGCATTGGTGAGGGGCTGGCCCAGATTTGGGCGAAAAATAATTCGACCCATGGTGCTGAGATGCTGGCTTTCGTGAGGGGCATGTTGCTGCGCGCGCCCACCATTTTGGTTGTCGTTTCAACGGCGGCTGTGCATGGTAAAATTCCCGTTTGGGAGCAGCAACTTTCATCAGGTGCGGTGTGTTATAGCGCGGTGCTGGCGGCGCAGGCCTTGGGTTTTGATGCGCAATGGCAATCGGATTGGGTGGCTTATGACCCCGCAGCGCTGGCCCTAATGGGTGTCAATGCGCACGAAAAAGTGGCGGGCCTGATTTATATCGGAACATCCACAGTGTCATTGGAAGACAGGCCGCGGCCCGATGTTTCTCAGCTGTTGACAAGGATTAATGCATAATGGCCATTCGTGGTGTGTTGTTTGACAAGGATGGAACCTTGATTGAGTCGAGTGCTACTTGGGTGCCGATTTACAAGACTTTTTTGGCCGAGGTGCATGAGGATGGGCCGGATGGCGTGAACGCCCTGATGGTGAAGGCCGGGTATGACGAGGCGAGTGACAGTTTCTTAGCAGGGGGCATTCTTGCAGCGGGCACTACCAAACAAGCGATGGAAATCTGGTGGCCCCATCTTGATGCTGCTGGAATAGATAAAAAGTGCCAGCTGCTCGATCATGATTATGCGCCCTTAGCGCGTGATTTGATGAAGCCTTTGATGCCACTCATCCCAATCTTTGATGAGTTGCATGCGCTGGGCTTGCAATTGGGGGTGGCCACCAACGACACGTTCCGCTCTGCCACCAACCACATGGTTGATCTGGGTGTGCATGATTATTTTGTGGAGCTGATTGGTTCAGACAGTGTGGCCGTGCCCAAACCTTCTGGGCAGATGATTGCGCGTTTC
>JAGWUY010000363.1 GCA_028868255.1 Alphaproteobacteria bacterium
TGGGGCCGTTCACCTATGCGCATATCGCCTGGGCGACGCTGCTGGGATGGCTTGTTTTCGCGCAGGTGCCGGACGCGCTCACCATGCTGGGCATCGCGCTCATCGGCATTGCAGGCGTGGGCAATGCCGCCTTCAACCACGCCGCCTCACGCAAGCCTGTGGAGATCAGCGTTTGAGGACGAGCTGGGCGATCCAGGCTGCGACAGCGGTTTCGAGCAGGCTCAGCGGAATGGCGTAGACAAGCAGCCCGTATGGCAACACACCAAGATTGCTGATCACCAGCCATATCAAGACAAAGCCAAACACCCAGGCGAGCGCGATGGTTTCCTTGAACGAAAAGCGCGTGCGAACCGCCACGATGCAGCCTGCATAAGCCAGCGACCAAAGCATCCAGACGGCGCCATTAGCTGGCGCGTTGGGAAATGGGAGGCCGAGGGACTTGTAATGATCCTCTCACAGCGCGTGGAACAAAAGCGAATTGCGGATGAATTCTGAAATCAAAATCCAAACGGCTGCGGCGACAGTGGCGAGGATGGGGCGGGTCATCTACTGGGCCTCCAACTGATCGTCGGAAAGCGCGGCACGCAACGCATCTGCTTGTGCCTCGTCGAGATGTGGCAGAAGAACTCTAATGGTCTGACCACCCAATATTTTATCGCCCCTCGTCAACATCCAATCGGAAATCAATGCAGGGTCAACCTTTATGCGTTCACCCGCCTTTACGGTTTTCACGATTTCCGGGTCGTTGTCGATAACGCACGTCGCTGAAACCGCGTCCCCTTCAATGTGGCCGCACCAGAAATGCTCAACTTTTGCGCCGTCTGAAATTTTCAATTTGAGGGCGAAATTTTCCTCTCCGGGCCTGGGCTTTGCCAGATGCGCCCAGAACTTGGGAAGCGTCTCAAGAGCCTTTGCAATTGCGGCATTCATCATTTTATCATCAGCAGGAACATTGACAATCTGATCTGCTTTCGCGAATCCGTGAAAGAAAAACCCGCATGCCAACGCAACACCCGCAATCAAATTTTTCCGTTTCAATTTGAGAGATGCACTCATTTACTGGCTCCAATGAAAAAGGCCGGGATATCTCCCGGCCTTTTTTGCTCGAAATTTATCGTTCGATCAATGCCCTGCCAACACGGCCAGGAGCAACAGCGCGATGATGTTGGTGATCTTGATCATCGGGTTCACGGCCGGGCCGGCGGTGTCCTTGTAGGGGTCGCCGACGGTGTCGCCAGTCACGGAAGCCTTGTGAGCATCCGAGCCCTTCAGGTGCTTTACGCCCTTGCTATCCACAAAGCCGTCTTCGAAGCTCTTCTTGGCGTTGTCCCATGCGCCGCCACCGGCGGTCATGGAAATGGCCACGAAGAGGCCGGTGACGATCACGCCCATCAGCATGGCGCCCACGGCGGAGAAGGCTTGCGCCTGGCCCGCGATGGCCTTGATCACGAAGTAAACCACCAGCGGCGAGAGCACCGGCAGCAAGCTCGGCACAATCATTTCCTTGATGGCGGCGCGGGTGAGCAAGTCCACCGCGCGGGCATAGTCAGGCTTCGAGGTGCCCTTC
>JAGWUY010000364.1 GCA_028868255.1 Alphaproteobacteria bacterium
GGCCTGAACCTCAGTGTCTTGCTGATTCTGGTCGCGGCATTTGCAAATGCCAGTTATCAAATCACCACGCGCGGCTTGCGTCATGAAGACCCACTCACTTCGCTGTTGTTCACAGGTGCTGTGGGCGCCTTGGTTACCAGTTTAATGTTACCCTATTCTTGGTCTATGCCTGATTTACTTGGCTGGATTATGTTGATTGCTAGCGGAATTGCGGGCTGTGTGGGCCACCTATGCTTAATCCGCGCCTTCCATGCCGCTCCCGCATCAGTGGTTGCACCATTTTCTTATAGTTCACTGATTTGGTCTACGCTGTTTGGGTTTGTGATATGGAATGATCTACCAAATTGGTCAACGCTTTTGGGTGCCACCTTGATCATAGGCTCAGGCCTTTATATATTTTTGCGCGAAAAGCATTTGGCCAAATTGAAGTTGAGAGAGCCTATTTCGGATATACCATGAATGTGCCGCTGGCGTGGGCGAAAAGCCTTCCAGACTGATCGGTCAATTTAGCTTCCGCTGTCATCACACTGCGCCCGGCGTGAAGCACTTGCCCAGAAGCAATCATCTCACCCGTCTTGGCCTCAATCTTGCGCACATAATTCACGTTCAGAACAATAGTACCGACGCCTACGCCCGCCGCCAGTTTGGACATAACGCTGCACCCCAAAACTGTATCCAAAACCGTGGCCGCAAATCCACCATGCACACGCATCATCGGGTTGTAGAGTTTGGTCGTGGGTGTTGCAGATAGCGTCACCCGCCCTTCTTCAACCGTCCTTATGGTGATACCCATGACTTGTGCCATAGGTGATCCGTCGCCATTGGCAATAAGTTTGCGTAGAAAGTCCAAACCACTCAAGGTATTGAAATCAGTATTGGTAGCTTCAGCCAAGTTTTTGTGATCATCGGTCATTTGCGTATTGGTATATCGAGGTATGTGGGCAGTTTAATGCCCAGTTCGGTAAATTTCCGCACAATTGAGAGACGAATATCGCTGGCTACATCTGCCACTTGGCCAT
This sequence comes from Alphaproteobacteria bacterium, assembly GCA_028868255.1. Taxonomy (GTDB): domain Bacteria; phylum Pseudomonadota; class Alphaproteobacteria; order Rhizobiales; family Aestuariivirgaceae; genus Aestuariivirga. Next base: position 1,020 of record JAGWUY010000364.1, read on the forward strand.
GAATTTCAAAATCAAGAGTTCCCGTTCCGAATTTGGCAAAAAGCACATTTGGAGGCGGATGGCGCAGCACTTTGGGATGTGCCGTCACAATTTCTGTCAAAAGGCGAAGCATCTTATCGACGTCAGTATCCTGCTTAAGGCCAAGTGCCACCAAAAATCCGCCCAATGTGTTGCGGTGTGTCCAGTTGCGAACTGCAGCTGTGATTAACATTGAATTGGGGACAATTATTGAGCAGCTTTCAAATGTTTCAATTTCTGTTGCTCGCAGATTGATTTTCTTGACGATGCCCTCTCCGGCCGTCAACACAACCCAGTCTCCCACGCGGATAGGTCGTTCGGCCAACAATATTAAACCGGAGACGAAATTGTTGGTAACAGATTGCAAACCAAAGCCGATACCGACGCCGAGGGCCCCCGCGATAATGGTAAAGCTGGAAAAATCAAAACCGACCGCACTCAGCGCCATGGCTGCCGCTACAACATAACCAATGTAGTTAGCGCCTGTCTTTACGGAATCCTGTACGCCTTTGTTCAGCTGCGTTTGGCT
>JAGWUY010000005.1 GCA_028868255.1 Alphaproteobacteria bacterium
GGCATATCGGCACTGTCCACCACGCCGCGCACAAAGCGCAAATAAGGCGGCAGCAGGCCCACATCATCGGCGATGAAGACACGCTTCACATAAAGTTTTTGGCGGCCTTTGCGCTCGGGGTCATAAAGGTCGAAAGGACGCTCACCAGGCACATAGAGCAGCACGTTATATTCCTGGCGGCCTTCGGCACGGTAATGCAGGGTCAGCGCCGGCGCTTCGGTGGAATGCGTAAGGCCGCCATAAAATTCCCTGTGCTGCTCGGCTGTCACATCATTTTTTGAACGCATCCAGATCGCTGAGGCCGAATTGATCTGGCGGGCCTCACCTTCTGTCATCAACATGATCGGGTGGGCGATGTGGTCAGAATAGTTGTGAATGACTTCGCTGATCTTGTAGTCTTCCAAAAAGCCATGCGCATCTTCACGCAAATGGAGAATGATTTTGGTGCCGCGTTCCAAATTCTTGGCAGGCTCAACGGTGAATGTGCCCTCCCCATCTGATGACCAGACATGGCCTTTTTCTTCGCCGGCTTTGCGCGAAAACACATCAACTTTTTTGGCTACCATGAAGGCGGCATAGAAGCCGACCCCAAACTGGCCAATCAGACTTGGCGCATCCTTGATATTTTCAGCAAAGGCTTGCGTGCCAGATTTGGCGATGGTGCCTAAGTTTTCTGACAACTCGTCGGCGGTCATGCCGATGCCGTTATCTGCAATCGTCAGCGTGGTTGCAGATTTATCAGTGGAAATGGTGATTTTGAGTTTGGGCTGCTGTTCCAAGAGCTTTGGGTTGGCGATGGCCGCATAGCGCAACTTATCCAGCGCGTCTGATGCGTTGGAAATCAGTTCGCGCAAAAAAACATCTCGGTCAGAATAAACTGAATGGACCATCATGTGCAGAAGTTTGCCCACCTCGGCCTGAAAGGCCTGTGGTTTACTGGATTTTGACTGTGCTGTCTTGGCCATGAATGCCCCCTGTTAGATCAGCCTGATTTTTGACGAATCGTCAAAAACCAGAAAAGGTGATCGCCTGTAGAAACTTAGGCGATTTTGATGTTTCTGCGAACCATCAAAACGCTTTAATGCCCGCGGATATTGGAAATCGGGGCTGGTTCGTCAAGGCCTAAATCGTGGCAAAAAAAAGCGGCTGCAACACGCAACCGCTTGAGGGACGCAACAGACACACGAACGCATGTCTTGGAAAGCAGGGGGCCCGGCCGGTCTTTCGAGCGCATCGGGGGGCTGGGGGGCTATACCGAAGCGAACCAGCCGGGCTGTCGAGGCAACAGCAACACTATCTCCCTCTATCTTGTTCAAGACTTGGTGCAAATGCGGCAAAACTGGGGAATTTTGCTTACTTGCAAATCAGAGCCTGTCTTGGCAATGTTACAGTGTGATGACATGCGACAGGTCAAACTGAAATGAGCACGGGTGAAGCCACTGGAAACGCCGATGTGGTGCTTCGCTTTCCGGCTGTAGCCACCAAAACCGTGGCTTTTGATCGTGTTGAACTCAATCTTATTCTCAATCTCTACGGTCGACACGTGGCTGAGGGTGAATGGCGCGATTATGCACTGGATTTTGGCCGCGAAACTGCGGTTTTTGCTGTGTTTCGGCGCAGTGCTGAGCAGCCGCTTTATCGGATTGTCAAAAACCCGGCGCTTGCCCGCAAGCAGGGCCTTTATTGCGTGGTTGCACAAGGTGGCTTAATCATGAAGCGGGGCAATGAGCTTGCGCAGGTGCTGAAGGTTTTGGTGAAACGGCCTAAACTGCTTGACCCAGTATCATAGCAATTGAGATTGTGGGCTATTTCGCCCATATAGGCGCCATCATGACAACAGAAGCCCCCGTTAAATTTCGCAAAATGAATGGTCTTGGGAATGATTTTGTCGTTCTCGATGGACGGCATCGGAAATTATCAATCATGGAAGCACAGGTTCGCGCGATTGCTGACCGGAAGACGGGGATAGGTTGTGATCAGCTGATCGTGATCGAATCATCTCCTGATTTTGATGTTTTAATGCGAATCTGGAATGCAGAAGGCGGTGAAGTGCCGTCCTGTGGTAACGCTTCACGCTGCATCGCAGATTTGATTTTCGATGAGAAGGGCAGCAACACCGCCTCGATCTTGACCAAGGGGGGTGTGCTCTTGGCTTCAAAAGCCGGAGAGAAGATGGTGACTATTGATCAGGGTGTGCCAAAATTTGGCTGGAAAGACATTCCTTTGTCTGAGCCCTTTGCTGATACGCGCCATATTGAACTGCAATATGGCCCGATTGATAATCCCACTATTCACTCACCTTCGGTGGTCAATGTAGGCAATCCGCATTGCATTTTCTGGGTGAAGGATCTTGACGTGGTAGATTTGGCCAAAGCGGGGCCGATGCTGGAAAATCATCCGCTATTTCCGGAGCGGGCCAATATTTCGTTGGCCAGGGTGATGGCGCGTGATCACATTATTATGAAAGTGTGGGAACGCGGCGCTGGCCTTACCAAGGCGTGTGGAACGGCGGCTTGTGCCATCATGGCCGCAGGCCACCGCATTAAGGTGATCGACAGTGCCTGCCGCGTCACTTTGCCGGGGGGTGATTTGTTTATGGCTGTTCGTGAAAATGATGGCCACGTGTTGATGACAGGGCCTGTAGCCTATGAATTTGAAGGTGTTTTGCCTGCGGAGCTCATGTGACCGCGCCCAAGATTGTCAGCTTTGGATGCCGACTCAATAGTTTCGAGTCTGAAATTATGCGTGGCCATGCCGAAAAGGCGGGGCTGGATAATGCTGTGATCTTTAACACCTGTGCGGTGACGGCAGAGGCCACACGCCAGGCGCGCCAAGCCATTCGCAAGGCGCATAAAGAACAGCCGGATGCGCAAATCATTGTAACTGGTTGCGCAGCTCAAACAGACGCAGCGATGTTTGCTGCCATGCCCGAAGTTTCGCGCGTGTTGGGCAATGAGGAAAAATTGCAAGCCACCAGCTGGCTGAAAGGCAGCAATGCGCCACGCGTTGAGGTGGCTGATATTATGCTGGTGAAAGAAGCGCGCCCGCCGATGATTGACCAGCTGACAGGGCGCACGCGCGCTTTTGTGCAGGTTCAAAATGGCTGTGACCACCGCTGCACGTTTTGCATCATTCCCTTTGGGCGGGGCAATTCTCGTTCGGTGAGCGTTGGTGATGCGGTGACCCAGATCAGCCGCTTGGTGGATGCAGGCCATGCTGAAGTGGTGCTTTCGGGTGTTGATCTCACCTCCTGGGGGGCGGATTTGGAGGGGCAGCCCAAATTGGGTGCATTGCTTTCCCAAATTTTGAAAAAAGTGCCTGATTTGAAGCGTTTGCGGCTGTCTTCCATCGATTCAATCGAGGCTGATCAAGAGTTGGTTGAAGTGATTACGGGTGAAAGCCGGGTGATGCCGCATCTTCATCTTTCACTTCAATCGGGTGATAATTTGATTCTGAAGCGCATGAAACGCCGCCATTCACGCGAACATACCATTGCGTTTTGTAATGAGATGCGGGCCAAACGGCCTGACATGACCTTCGGGGCAGATATTATTGCCGGTTTTCCGACGGAGTCCGAGGAGATGTTTCAAAACTCTATGAATATCGTTTCGGAATGCGATATCACATTCTTGCATGTGTTCCCCTATTCTCCCCGCCCAGATACCCCGGCAGCCCGCATGCCCCCTGTGCCTCAAGCTGATATCAAGCGCCGTGCCGCCTTGCTTCGGGCCAAGGGGGAGGCACAGCTGAAATCCTTTATGCAGCGGCAGATTGGGGCCACGCGCAATGTGTTGGTGGAAACGCCATTGCAAGGACGCACTGAACATTTTGCCTTGGCGAAGTTTGAAACAAAAATGGTGCCCGGCGCAGTCGTGAAGGCCAAAGTGATTGGCGCTGCCGATTCACATTTGGAAATGGGACTCTAGAAATATGGCTGGATTTTTCAAAAAACTGTTCAACCGCATTGCAGGAAAAGCTGAAGAGGCCGTGGTCGAAACGCCGGTATTGACTGCCGCCGTTGAAGACAGTGCGCCTGTCATTGTCGCTGAAGAGACGGTTGAAGTTCCTAAGCCCGTCAAGGTCAAAGCACCTTCCGCTGCGAAGTCAAAAAAGCTGCCAACCGGAAAAGTAAAGCCTGTATCAACCAAGGCAGCAAAGCCGGAACCAGGATCAGAGCGTAAAGCGAAGGCTGCAAAGACCGAGCCTGCTCTTGCGCCTCAGGTGAAGACCAAGGTTGTAGCGCCCGCAACCAGAACAATGGCCGCGCCTCCTGCGCCAAAGCCGAAGCAAAAAATGGCCGCAAAGCCTGTCCCTGTTGAGGTGCCGCCACCGAAACCTGTTGAAATAGTGCCGTCTCCACCGCCCTCACTTGTGGCTCCGCCTTCGCAGGTTGTTGTTGCACCTGCCCCCGCCATTTCAGGGCAAGCCGAGTTTTCGGCTGGGGGGTGGCTTTCACGCCTGCGCTCTGGCCTTTCCAAGTCATCCAAATCGATCACCGGGTCGATCACAGCGATTTTTACCAAGCGCAAGTTAGACAGGGAAACCTTACAGGAACTCGAAGACACACTGATTCAGGCCGATCTCGGTCTTGCTGTTTCTGAGCGCATTATCGCTGCTGTTTCTCATGGGCGCTATGACAAGGAGATTGACCCCGAAGAGGTGAAACAGATATTGGCCACAGAAGTGGCCAAGGTGTTGAAGCCTGTCGAAGTGCCGTTCAACTTTGGCTCAGAAAAGCCATTCGTGGTCATGGTTGTTGGTGTGAATGGTGCGGGCAAGACCACCACAATCGGCAAGCTTGGGTCCATCGCAGCTGCTGAAGGCTTCAAGGTGATGTTTGCCGCCTGCGACACATTCCGCGCCGCTGCTATTGAGCAGCTGACTGTGTGGGGCAACCGGATTGGAGCAACAACGATAAGCAGGCCTACGGGTGCAGATTCGGCTGGGCTTGCCTTTGACGCGCTCAAACAAGCACGCGAAGATGGCACTGATATTCTGTTCATCGATACGGCGGGCCGTTTGCAGAATAAAGCCTATTTGATGGATGAGTTGGATAAAGTGGTGCGCGTGATCAAGAAACAGGACGAGGCGGCGCCGCATGCTGTGCTCTTGGTGTTGGATGCCACAACTGGGCAAAATGCCTTGGCGCAGGCTGAGATTTTCACCAAAGTTGCGGGTGTCACGGGGCTTATTATGACAAAGCTGGATGGCACAGCGCGTGGCGGTATTTTGGTGGCCATTGCAGAAAAATTCAAACTGCCCATCCATGCCATTGGTGTGGGCGAAACCATTGATGATTTGCAGCCTTTTGATGCGCAGGCTTTTTCGCGCGCCATTGCAGGATTTGAAAACTGATGACCCAGACGCGCAAAATGATTCTTGAGATGGGGCCGCTCGTTGCCTTTTTTCTCACCAATTGGAAATTCGGCATTTTCTATGGTACGGCCGTTTTTATGGTGGGCACGCTGATCTCGTTAGTCATCACTTATATGGTCACGGGAAAAATTGCCAAATTTGTTTTGGCGAGCGCCATCTTCGTCGGTATATTTGGGGGACTGACAATTTATCTGCACAATGATCTCTTTATCAAATTCAAAGTCACATTAGCGAATGTTACATTTGCAGCGGTCTTGTTTGGCGGGCTCTATTTCAACAGACTGTTTCTCAAAGATATCATGGGCCAAGCGATGGAACTGCCAGAAGCCTGCTGGCGTGTGCTCACCATTCGATGGGGTCTGTTTTTCATGTTCATGGCAGTCTTAAATGAAGTTGTCTGGCGGAATTTTACCACGGATCAATGGGTGACGTTCAAGGCGTTTGGCCTCATGGGTTTGACATTGGTGTTCGCTATTGCCAATGCGCCATATATGGCCAAACACATGGAAGATTCACCTCCCAGAAAATAAGTCAGCAGGATGATGATCCGTGTACTGCGGAATATTTTTGCTGCTTGTCAAGTCTTGTATTTTCTTTAATTTTTAAGCTCGCTTTCACGCAAATTTGGGCGAATGAATTTTCGCTTGCTGGAATTCAAATGACTCGCTAGGACTCGTCAGCTTTGAAAGAAGAAATTGGTTTTTCAATCACGGGATTGAAAAGCAGCCTGCACCAAGCTGGGCTTGAAATGGTGCGAGCGGGAACAGAGGTTGATGTCGGGCAATAAGGAAAACAAACAGTTTGCACGTTCCTTTTCACATTTGTTGAAGAGAGCCGTGCAGTATTCTGTTTATCTCTATATGAACGAAGTTGGAAAAACGGGTTTGACTCATCGTCAATTTACCGTTCTTTCCGCTGTCGATAGCAATGAAGGAAAGAGCCAGACAGAGCTTGTAAAAATTACCGGCATTGATCGCTCAACCCTGGCTGATCTTGTGGTGCGCTTGATTGCGCAAGGTTATCTTCATCGCAAGCGCACGAAAGAAGATGCGCGCGCCAATGCTGTACGATTGACGCCTGTCGGCAAGAAGATTTTAAAGGCCACGCAGGATGGTGCGGAAGGTATTGATAAGCGCTTGCTGGCTTGTTTCCCGGCTGCTGATCGGCGCGTGGTCATGGAATGTTTGGGGACTCTGGCGACCGAGATGGATCAAGTGGATCAGGTGTCGTCTGAGGAAGAAGAGGTCAGGGCGGTGAAGCCGCGCAAAAAGGCGGAAGCGAAAGCCAACTAAATCAGTTCTGCGGCGTTTTTGCCTTTTCAATTTCCTTGTCCAGTGTGCCATCTGCGACGGCTGGACCCAAACCTCCAATCACTTTAAAGCGGATTAGGCCTTTGCCATCCACAATGAAAGATTCAGGCACACCATAAGCCCCCCATTCAATGGTGGCACGACCATTGACATCAGATCCGATCCGCGAAAATGGGTTACCGTAGTTGTTGAGAAATTTTGCCGCATCTTCGGGTTTGTCCTTGTTGTTAATACCCACCACCGCAATATCAGTTCTTTTGCTGAGGGCCATTAGCAATGGGTTCTCTTCACGGCAAGGTACACACCAAGAGGCCCAGATATTGACCAATGTCACTTTGCCAGTTTTGAGATCAGCTTGGGAAAGCCCCGGTTGATCAAGGCCAGTGACCGCCGGCAAATCGAAAATCGGTGCCTTTTTCCCTACCATCACAGAAGGGATGTATTTAGGGTCAAGACTCAACCCATAAAAAAATGCAGCAGCAAGACCGACAAACACAAATATGGGCAACAGGCGCACCAGACGCATCAGTCATTGTCCTTGCGATTTTCAAGTTTTTTGCGAATGGCTTTGTCGTAGCGCAGAACGACCACAAGCAAACCTAAAATGCAGATCAGGCTAATGCCATAGGCAGCATAGACATAGACAGCATGCGGAGCTGAAAAATCCATCAACGCCTTCCAATTTCTGCAATACGCTGTTGGCGTAGTTTTCGCGCGGCAATTTCACTGCGCAGGGAAACGAGGTGGAGTGCAGTGAATAGGAGTGTGTAGGCCACGGCCATCACCAGCAAGGCCCAGAGCATGGACTTATCAATGGCGGAACCACCCATGCGTATCACGCTGGCGGGCTGGTGCAAGGTGTTCCACCAATTGACGGAAAACTTCACCACAAACACATTGACCACGCCCACCAGCGCCACAATCCTGGCAATGGTGGCCGCGCGGGTGGGTTCATCAATGCTGGTCCAGATCGCCATATAACCCAGATAAAAGAGCAGCAGGATGAACATGGAGGTGAGCCTGGCATCGCCCCAGGCCCACCATGTGCCCCACATGGGCTTGCCCCAAAAGGACCCTGTGACAAGCGCGAGGAAGCAGAATACTGCCCCAAGAGGTGCTGCCGTTTTTGCGGCGGCATCGGCGAGAGGGTGGCGATAGACAAAGGCCACAGCACTAAAGAATCCCATAAGACAATAGACAAAAAGCCCAAGCCAAGCCGCTGGCACATGCACATACATGATGCGCACCGCTTCACCTTGCTGATAGTCGGGTGGCGTAATGACGAGTGCGCCATAAAGGCCAATTGCGAAGAGAATGATGGTTGCCGCCCAAAGATAAGGCAAGATGGCATTTGCCAGTTTCAGAAATTTGGCCGGATTGGCGAATTGCTGCATGAGAATTCCTTATCGCAAATAGGCTTTGAGAATGGCGGCAGAGGCCCAAGGGCTGATCACCAAGCTCATCAAGCCCAAAGCCATTAGCACGCCAAGCGCTGGAACGGAACCCGAGGGCCCCATATCGCCTGCTGTTGCGGCAACACCAAAAATCAATACCGGAACATAAAGCGGCAAAATGAGCAGGGAGACAAGCAATCCACCGCGGCGCAAACCTGCTGTGACAGCACCTCCTATGGCTGCCAGAAATGAAAGGCTGAACGAACCGGCAATCATGGAGAACATGAGCATCGGCAGACGCGCCGCATCAATTGACATCAGCATCCCTAAGGGCGGCGTAATGACGGCCAAAGGCAGGCTGACGGTAAGCCAGTGAGCGCAGGCCTTGGCCAGCGTTACAAATTCAAAAGGCAATGGCCCCATGGCCATGACATCCAATGACCCATCCTCGAAATCCTGCTGAAAAATGCGGTCGGCGGTCAATAAAACAGACAGCAACAAAGCCAGCCACATGAGGCCGGGGGCGAGCTTGCCGAGCAAATTTTGATCTGGGCCCACTGCGAGAGGAATGAGCACCATAACAGCAAGAATGAAGCCCAGGGCTGCCCCTAATCCACCGCCTTGACGTTTGGCCAAGGTCATGTCACGCCTGATGAGTGCCCAAGCTTTGACCAGCATTATTACGCCACACCCAGAGTGATGGTTTGCGACACTGCAATGCCCAAATCAGCATGGGTTGCTGCAATCACGATGCCGCCCGTAGCGAGATGAACATGCATGTGACTCGACAGGCGGTCCAGGGATTTTGAGTCAAGACCCACCGTCGGTTCATCCAACAGCCAAATGGGCCTTGCAATGGGTATGAGACGTGAGAGGGCAAGACGGCGCTTTTGGCCGGCGGACAAGAACATGACTTGATCATCTGCCAAATCTCGCAAGCCAAATCCCTCAAGGGCGGAATTCGATTTCTCTTCGCCCAAAAAATCTGTCCAGAAATCCAGATTTTCCCGAACTGTCAGAGCAGGTTTAAGTGCATCTGAATGCCCCACATAATGGCACTGCTCGGGAATGCTGGCATCGGGTGCGCCACCTTCCAAAGTCAGTTTGCCTCCGCTCGGCACATTCAGCCCTGCCAACAAGCGCAAGAGTGTGGATTTGCCCGCACCATTGGGCCCGCGCAGGGCCACCAAGCATCCATTTTCTATTTCGAAACTCAAATTTTCAATGACCATCCGCCCGCCGCGTTCACAGCTCACATTATCGGCTTTGAGCCGCAAGCGCTTTGACATTGATCAAACCATATATTGTCCGCCATTGGCGCTGATGGTAGAGCCAGTGATAAAGCCTGCTTCATCGGCGGCCAAAAACACCACACAGCGCGCAATTTCATCCACCTCACCCAAGCGGCCCACAGCAATGTGTGGGATGATGGATTTTTCACGCACTTCTTGCGGCACGGCCATTACCATTTCGGTGGCAATATAGCCGGGACAAATCGCATTGACGGTGATGCCCGATTTTGCGCTTTCCTGCGCCAAGGCTTTCGTGAAGCCAATGTCGCCCGCCTTGGCAGCGGAATAGTTGGTTTGGCCCATTTGGCCTTTTTGACCATTGATGGACGAGATGTTGATAATGCGGCCAAATTTGCGGGCGCGCATGCCTTCAATCACTGGGCGGCACATGTTGAATAGGGAGTTCAAGTTGGTGTTGATCACGCCATACCATTGATCAGGCGTCATCTTGTGGAACATGCCATCTTTAGTGATGCCAGCATTGTTGACCAGAATATCGACCGGTCCAATATCTGCTTCAATTTGCTTCAGCGTTGCAACACAAGTGTCATAAGACGACACATCGCACTTATAAACCGCGATCCCTGTTTCGGCATGGAAGGCTGCTGCTGCGGTTTCATTGCCAGCAAAAATTGCCGCTACTGTGCAGCCATGAGCTTTCAATGCTTTCGAAACTGCGGCTCCAATGCCGCGCGTTCCACCAGTTACCACCGCTACTCTTGCCATGACATTCTTCCTTCGTTTTTGTTTTTCTCAATCAGCGCTCAAGACACATCGCAATGCCCATGCCACCGCCGATGCACAGTGTGGCCAAGCCCTTTTTGGCGTTACGGCGGCCCATCTCATAGAGCAAGGTGGTGAGCACGCGTGCGCCCGAAGCACCGATCGGGTGACCGATGGCGATGGCGCCGCCATTCACATTGACCTTGGCCGTATCCCATCCCATGTCCTTGTTCACGGCGCAGGCCTGTGCGGCGAAAGCTTCGTTGGCTTCAATCAGATCAAGATCCTCTGCCTTCCAACCTGCCTTGGCGAGGGCTGCGCGGGAGGCGGGGATGGGGCCGGACCCCATAATGGCGGGATCAACACCAACAGAGGCCCAAGAGGCGATGCGGGCCAAAGGTGTCAGGCCGCGCTTTGCGGCTTCGGCAGCACTCATCAAAATCACGGCCGCTGCGCCATCATTGATGCCTGAAGCATTAGCGGCGGTTACTGTGCCATCCTTCTGGAAGGCGGGCTTCAGCTTGGTGATGCCATCAAGGGTCACACCCTTTTTGATGTATTCGTCATCGGCCACCACAACATCGCCCTTGCGGGTGGTCAGGGTAACAGGTGCAATTTCATCTTTAAACTTGCCGGCTGCTTGCGCTGCTTCGGCTTTGTTTTGGGAGGCCACGGCAAACCTATCTTGGTCATCGCGTGTCACCTGCCATTTTGCAGCTACGTTTTCAGCCGTTGTCCCCATATGATAGCCGTTGAAGGCGTCCCACAAGCCGTCACGGATCATGGTGTCAATCATTTGATAATCGCCCATCTTCACGCCATCACGCAAGTGTTGGGCGTGGGGCGCCTTGCTCATTGATTCCTGGCCGCCTGCAGCGACTATCTTGGCATCTCCGGAAGCAATCTGCTGCATGCCCAGCGCCACGGCGCGTAAGCCAGAACCACAGAGTTGGTTTATGCCCCAAGCGGGGGAGGTTATGGGAATGCCAGCATTGATTGAAGCAATGCGTGCGGGGTTCTGGCCTTGGGCGGCGGTCAAGACTTGGCCTAAGATCACTTCGTCAATCTGCCCAGCTTCAAAGCCCGCTCGCGCCATGGCGGCTTTCAAGGCTACCGTGCCCAATTGCGCTGCCGTCAGGCTGGAAAGAGCGCCATTGAATGTGCCCACGGGTGTACGGGCTGCTGAAACGATAACAATATCATGGGCAGAAGATGACATCCAAAACTCCGAAACTTTAAAAATCTGTTGTCTTGCAAGCAAGCATAGCACTGTCTGGCGCATTGCAAAGGGAAGAAATTGGTGCGGTTGCGAGATTTTTTGCACTTGCAATTGTGCGATGCACGGCGCACATTTTCTGAAGTACGCGCATCAAAGAACGCCGCAAGACGGGAGACAAAACGTGAGTGACAATCAGACCCAAGGCAAAACCGCAACGGTGATCAAGAAATATGCCAATCGGCGCCTCTATAACACTGCCACCAGCACCTATGTCACGCTGGATGATTTGGCAGCAATGGTGAAGAACGGAACTGATTTTTTGGTCTATGATGCCAAGACTGGAGAGGACATTACACGCTCGGTGCTTACGCAAATAATCTTTGAAGAAGAGAATAAGGGTGGCGCGCAAAACATGTTGCCCGTCAATTTCCTGCGTCAGTTGATCAAGGCATACGGCGATACCATGCAGGGGCTGGTGCCTGGCTATCTTGAATTTTCACTCGACAATTTGATGAAAGACCAAGAAAAATATCGCAAACAGATGATGGATGCCGCTGGCATGGGCGAGGCCTTTAAAGGGCTTGAGGATCACGCCAAACGCAACATGACCATGTTCAATGATGCTATGAAACTGTTCAACCCTTTTGCGGCGATGATGTCGGGAGCAGGTGCTGCTGCGCCACCTGAAACGCCAAATGCTGCATCAGCCCCAGCGGCCAGCAAGGATGATTTTGAACTGCTCAAGAGCCAGCTGGCAGCGATGCAGCAGAAGCTCGACAAAATGTCGAATTAACTTTGGCGCTATGCTGCGTTTTGTTCAGGCTGCGTACGATCAGGGAAATAGGCTTTGAGTTCTGCAAGGCTTGCCCGCAGCACTGAAATACTGGCGTCTATTTCAACAAATTGCAGTTCTGTTTCGGCGTCGTGATGAACAAGCGGCACTTCCATTTCTGAAACAGCGACGGGTTCAAAGACTTGTTCTATAGTTTTATTTGCAATTCTTTCCGTGGCAGTGCTTTGCGTAGGGGCAGGTTGCGAAGTGCCAATTTCAGCTGGCGCAGGCACTTTGATTTTTTCAACTTGTATATCAGCCATTGGTTTTTTGCAGGCCAAAGATTCGGGATTGTCTAGCGAGAATATGGCTTGGTCGCGCGGTTGCCATGGACGCACAATGCTGGCCTCTCCGTGCAGATTTCCTTGCAAATAGTCGATGCCCCATTGGCGCAGAATGTCAGCATCTTCCTGATTTTCAATCCATTCGGCCACCGTTTGGATTTTAAACTTGCCTGCAAGATCAATCAGGCTTCTTACGATGTATTCATTCTCGTTGTTGTGGCGCAAATCCTGGCAGAAACCACCATCCAGCTTGATCATGTTTACTGGTAGGTCACGCAGATTCCGGAACGATGTGAATCCCGCTCCAAAGTCATCAATGGCCACACCACAGCCTTGCAGCCTGAGACTTTCGACAAAATGCCTCGTGGAGGGAACATTGCTCAAAGCTACAGTTTCCGTGATTTCCACAGTCAGGCGCGGAGCCACGGACTCATTGGCCGCGAGAATTTCAAGAAGCTGATTGTACCAGCGTGGATCCATCGCCGTGGTGCCGGAGACATTCATAGTTAGGACCGCATCAGGGTGAACGTTGAGGGTTTCAACGATCATCTGCATTACAGTGCGATCAATCAAGCGCACAAGCCCCAGATTTTCTGCGATCGGTACAAGATGCGAAGCTGCAATCAATTCCCCGCTGGCAGAATCAGACATGCGCAGCAAAGCTTCATGCATCGTTGCTACGCCTGTCTTGGCATCAATAATAGGCTGGAATGCAAGCTTAAAACGATCTTGCTTTAAGCATTGAACAATTTCCGTGGCGCAGCGCGCATTCAGAGCACGCCCTTCTCGGCGCCGCTCCGAAGGTTTGAAGATCACATAGCTGTCTGAGGGGTTGCGGGTGGCCTCATGCAAGGCTTCTTCGGCTTTTGCCGTCGCTGTGTTGGCATTGTCTGCATGTGCAGGCAAGCAAATCGCCCCGATTGATAGCATCGCCCAAACGGGTCCGTGCTGCGTTTCTATTACGCTATCACTTACAACCGACAAGAAGCGCTCGAGTGCCACTTTCAACTCGGCCTCATCACACTCGTTGAGGATAATGCCAAATTTGCCACCCGAAAAGCGGGCAATGCCATCGCCACCGCGCATCACTTGACGCAATCTGCGGCCCAGAGCGACAATCACTTCATCGGCCACATCAAATCCATAGGCTTCATTGACGACAGACAGGTTATTCACGGCAGCGATGGCGAACACACAATTGGTTTTTTCGCGCTCAGCCACAGCTATGGCTTCGCCCAAGGCCTCTGTCATGCGGCCACGGTTCATCATACCGGTCAGGGGGTCGCAATTGCCAAGGAAATTCAAATGCTGGTCACGGCGGTGGCGCTCATCAATGCGGCGCACCGTACCAAATGCTTCCTTTGGTGCGCCATCGGTCCCGGCAATCCACCGTCCCTGATCTTCAATCCATATGGTTGTAGCACCTTGACGGCCCTCGCTGCGGAACATGTATTCAATATGGTAGGGAACGCCATTGCCATCATCGCGGGTTTTTGAATTCATAACCGTTTCATAACGGGTGGTGAAATTATCGACATCCAGCAGATTGGCGTAAAGCTTGCCGCTTCTGATGCGGTTGATTGCGCACCCCAAAACATCAGACGCATTATCACTCCAAGACAATTCGTCCGAAGCGATTGTCCACTTATACGCGGCTTCGCCTGCTGCGGCTAAGGCAGCATCCATATCTGCCGATTGAATTTTGGCTTCTGACCTTTCTCCATATGACGCGGCATCTTGTGCCAACTGATCGAAAGAGAATATTTCGCTGATATCAACCGTCAAGACCGCCTCCCGAGGACCGCACATCTGTTGTGCATGGCCCTATGTTACCCAGTTTTAACTTTAACTTTGGTTCGTAAAAAATCGGGCAAATTTTATACTTAATGCGCCATTAACGCTGGCGCTGCCCATCAATAGCTCAATCATTATGCAGTTGCGGAATAGCTGGGCAGTTTTTGTGGCCTTCTCGCGGTATCGAAGGCTGAATTTGGTGCATTTTAAGGCAAAGCTGTGACAGATTCATCACATTTAACAGAAGGTAAACAATTGAATTCCATCAGGTATTGTTAGCTATGCAAAATTTGCAATGGTAATTTTGTTGCGGTGCACATATGTATGCTGCGTAAGCGAAGAAGATGATTCCAACAGAAAGGAATAAAAGATGTTTGAAGTCCTTAAGAGCCGTATCAATACTTGGAAGCGTTACAACCGTACCGTTTCGGAATTGCAATCTCTGAGCAATCGTGAGCTGTCTGATTTGGGTATTGCCCGCAGCGACATCAGCCGCGTTGCTAAAGACGCCGTACGTTCATAATGAAGCGTTTCGGCTTTTTTGAGCGCCAACGGCAGGTCAAGGCCCAGCGGCAATCGCTGGAACAGTTGAAAAGCCTGAGTGAAGCCGATTTGGCCGATATGGGGATCAAGCGCTATCAGCTTGATCAGATTTTGCGGGGTTAAAGCCTCGTAGCAACGAAAGTTGGGCCCGGACTTGATTTGTCCGGGCTTTTTTGTAACTTTTTTTAATGTTGCGGCAATCCGCCCAAACTGCCCGGTTGCCAGCCACTGCGCACTGTGATAGCGAGGCGCGCGATCTGGTGTTTGGCTTACAGCCGAATACTCTCAACTTGAAGGTAGTTCAGTGGCGGCAAATCAAATCATCAGCGGTGTGGCAGGGCGTTATGCAAATGCGCTTTTTGACCTTGCAGCCGAAGAAAAGGCAGTGCCTGCAACAGCCAAGGGGCTGCAGGCTTTTCAAAGCCTTATTGAAGAATCAGTTGACCTTCAGCGTTTGCTGAATTCGCCCGTGTTCAAGGCAGAAGACCAGATGGACGCGGTGACGGCTCTGGCTTCCAAATCTGGGGTGAATGGCCTTGCCCTTAACTTTATCAAGCTTATGTGCGACAAGCGCCGCTTGGCTGCTTTGCCTGATGCGATTCGCGGGTTTCAGGCGCTGGTTGCCGAATCCAAGGGCGAAAGCGTTGCTGAAGTGACTTCAGCGGAAAAATTGACTGCTGGTCAAATTTCAGATTTGAAAGCGGCACTCAAAGCCAAGCTTGGCAAGGACGTGCAGCTTTCAACCCAAGTCGATTCCTCAATTTTAGGTGGCCTCATCGTAAAAGTGGGCACCACCATGATTGATAACTCACTCAAAACCAAACTCTCCAATCTCAAGACTGCTATGAAGGGAACCGGCTGATATGGATATCCGCGCCGCTGAAATTTCGACAATTCTGAAGAAGCAAATCAAGGACTTCGGCAAAGATGCCCAGGTTGCTGAAATTGGCCAGGTTTTGAGCGTTGGTGACGGTATCGCTCGTGTCTATGGCCTCGATAATGTTCAGGCTGGTGAAATGGTTGAATTCCCCGGCGGCATCCGCGGCATGGCCCTCAACCTTGAACCCGACAATGTCGGTGTGGTTATTTTCGGCAATGACCGCGACATCAAAGAAGGTGATACAGTTAAGCGCACCGGTGCGATTGTGGAAGTTCCGATCGGTAAGGAATTGCTGGGCCGCGTGGTTGATGCACTCGGCAATCCGATTGACGGCAAGGGCCCAATCAAGGCCAAGAAGTTCTCACGCGTGGACGTGAAGGCTCCCGGCATTATTCCGCGTAAGTCCGTGCATGAGCCCATGTCGACTGGTCTCAAGGCTGTTGACGCATTGATCCCCGTTGGCCGTGGTCAGCGCGAATTGGTGATCGGCGATCGCCAAACTGGCAAGACCGCCATCATCCTGGACACCATTCTGAACCAGAAGGCGATTCACCAAAACGGGCCTGAAAAAGAAAAACTCTATTGCGTTTACGTGGCTTGCGGCCAGAAGCGCTCGACTGTGGCTCAATTTGTAAAGATTTTGGAAGACGCAGGCGCAATGGAATATTCCATCGTGGTTGCGGCAACGGCTTCTGAATCAGCACCCATGCAATATCTTGCACCCTTCACCGGCTGCACCATGGGCGAATATTTCCGCGACAACGGGATGCATGCTTTGATCGCTTACGACGATTTGTCAAAGCAGGCTGTGGCTTATCGCCAGATGTCGCTGTTGCTGCGCCGCCCACCGGGCCGTGAAGCTTATCCTGGCGACGTGTTCTATTTGCACTCTCGTTTGTTGGAACGTTCGGCCAAACTGTCCGACGCTATGGGTGCCGGCTCACTCACAGCCTTGCCTGTGATTGAAACTCAAGCCAATGACGTGTCGGCCTATATTCCGACCAACGTGATTTCGATCACCGACGGGCAGATCTTCCTTGAAACCGATCTGTTCTATCAGGGCAT
This sequence comes from Alphaproteobacteria bacterium, assembly GCA_028868255.1. Taxonomy (GTDB): domain Bacteria; phylum Pseudomonadota; class Alphaproteobacteria; order Rhizobiales; family Aestuariivirgaceae; genus Aestuariivirga. Next base: position 16,713 of record JAGWUY010000005.1, read on the forward strand.
CCGTCCTGCTGTGAACGTGGGTCTCTCGGTGTCGCGCGTGGGGTCAGCAGCTCAGGTGAAAGCCATGAAGCAGGTTGCTGGCAAAATTAAGGGTGAACTCGCGCAATACCGTGAAATGGCAGCGTTTGCCCAGTTCGGGTCTGATCTTGATGCTTCAACCCAGAAACTCCTCAATCGTGGTGCCCGTTTGACTGAGCTGCTGAAGCAGCCTCAGTTCTCTCCCCTCAAGACTGAAGAGCAAGTTGTTGCGATCTATGCTGGTGTGAATGGCTATCTCGATACCATCCCCGTCAACAAGGTGCGTGACTTTGAAGATGGCTTGTTGCGTTCGATCAAAGACAAGAACATGGATATTTTGGATGCGATCCGCACCGAGAAGGCCATTTCTGATGCCACGGGTGCCAAGCTTAAAGCCGCAGTTGACGCATTCGCCAAGGCATTTGCATAAAGGTTTTTCATGGCCAGTCTCAAAGACCTCCGCAACCGTATCGCCTCGGTCAAGGCAACCCGCAAAATCACCAAGGCCATGCAAATGGTGGCCGCGGCGAAACTGCGTCGCGCTCAGGAAGCAGCAGTTGCCGCACGTCCTTATTCGGAACGTATGGCTGTGGTGTTGGCCAATCTGGCAGGTGCTGTTTCAGGACAAGCGAGTGCGCCAGCCCTCCTTGCCGGCACAGGCAAAGACCAAACCCATCTTCTCGTTGTGTGCACCGCTGAACGCGGGCTGTGCGGCGGGTTTAACACCTCCATCGTTCGTCTGGCCCGCGAGCATTCTGACCGGCTGATTGCGCAAGGCAAGACAGTCAAAATCATGACAGTTGGCAAAAAGGGTAATGACGCGCTGAAGCGTGTTTATGGCAAGTACATTGCGGAAGCTGTTGACTTCCGTGGTCAAAAAGCTGTGCAATATGACAATGCCACCGGCGTTGGCTCCACCATCATACGCTTGTTCAATGAAGGCGCATTTGATGTTTGCACCCTGTTTTTTGCTGAATTTAAGTCGGTGATTGCGCAAAAGCCAACGGCATTGCAGCTGATACCCGCTGCGGTTTCAGGCGGTGCATCGGCTGAACTGGGTGGCGCTGTCTATGAAGCCGAGCCCGATGAAGGCGAAATCCTCACTGACCTGCTGCCACGCAATATCTCTATACAGGTGTTCCGCGCGTTACTCGAAAATGCAGCTTCCGAACAGGGTGCCCGCATGAGCGCCATGGACAATGCCACACGCAATGCCGGCGATATGATCAACAAGCTGTCGATCAAGTATAACCGTCAGCGCCAAGCCCAGATTACCAAAGAACTCATCGAAATCATTTCGGGCGCGGAAGCGCTGTAAGACATTAGAGAAGGACACTTCACATGGCGAAAAAAGCTGTAGCATCCAAATCGTCGGGCCTGGTTGGCCGCATCACCCAGGTGACGGGTGCTGTTATCGACGTGCAGTTCGATGGCGAATTGCCACAAATTTTGAACGCGCTCGAAACCACCAATGGTGGCAATCGCCTGGTTCTCGAAGTGGCGCAGCATTTGGGCGAAAAGACTGTGCGCACCATTGCCATGGACTCGACCGAAGGTTTGGTTCGCGGCCAGGAAGTGCGCGATACGGGCACCCCGATCATGGTTCCTGTTGGACTTGAAACACTGGGCCGCATTATGAATGTGATCGGTGAACCCGTGGATGAAGCGGGCCCGATGAAGACCAAGCTCACCCGCGCCATCCACCAGGATGCGCCAGCCTTTGTTGAGCAATCAACCGAGGCTGAAATTCTGGTGACCGGCATCAAGGTTGTGGATTTGCTGGCCCCTTATGCCAAGGGCGGCAAGATCGGCCTGTTCGGCGGCGCTGGTGTGGGCAAAACCGTTCTCATCATGGAACTGATCAACAATGTGGCGAAAGCTCATGGTGGCTACTCCGTATTCGCTGGCGTGGGTGAACGCACCCGTGAAGGTAACGACCTCTATCATGAAATGATCGAATCGGGCGTGAACAAGAAGGGCGGCGGCGAAGGCTCCAAGGCTGCTCTCGTATACGGCCAGATGAATGAACCGCCAGGTGCACGTGCGCGTGTGGCCCTTTCCGGTCTCACCGTGGCTGAGCACTTCCGCGATGAAGGCCAGGACGTGTTGTTCTTCGTTGATAATATTTTCCGCTTCACGCAAGCCGGTTCGGAAGTGTCAGCTCTGCTGGGCCGTATTCCATCCGCCGTGGGTTATCAGCCAACACTGGCCACCGACATGGGCACCATGCAAGAGCGCATCACCACCACGCAGAAGGGTTCGATCACTTCGGTGCAGGCCATTTACGTGCCAGCCGACGATTTGACCGACCCTGCGCCCGCCACATCCTTCGCTCACTTGGACGCAACCACCGTGTTGTCGCGCTCAATTGCTGAAAAGGGTATTTATCCTGCTGTGGATCCGCTGGATTCCACCTCGCGCATGCTCGATGCCCGCGTGATCGGTGAAGAGCATTATCAAACGGCGCGCCGCGTGCAGCAGGTTCTGCAACGCTACAAGGCGCTGCAAGACATTATCGCCATTCTCGGCATGGATGAACTTTCGGAAGACGACAAAATTGCCGTGGCCCGCGCCCGCAAGATTGAACGCTTCCTGTCACAGCCGTTCTTCGTGGCTGAAGTGTTCACCGGGTCACCCGGCAAGCTGGTGCCGCTGGCCGATACCATCAAGGGCTTCAAAGGCCTGTGCGATGGCGCCTATGATCATCTGCCGGAAGCTGCATTCTACATGGTGGGTTCAATCGAAGAGGCCATGGAAAAAGCCAAGAAGATGGCTGCTGAAGCGGCTTAAGTTTAAGGGACCTCATCAGTCCCTGCGGGACAGCTTCTCCAAAGGAGAAGCGTTAGAATTGCCCTTCTCCTCTGGAGAAGGTGCCCGAAGGGCGGATGAGGTTTTTGACTGGGTTAGAGGAATAGAAAATGGCCGCACTTCATTTCGAGTTGGTTTCCCCCGCGAAGCTCCTGTTCTCAGGAGACGTGGCGTCGGTGACGCTGCCTGCCACAGAAGGCGAAATGACCATTTTGCCAGCTCATGCGCCCGTTCTTGCCACATTGCGCCCCGGCATTGTCGTGGTGACCAAGGATGCAGGTGGGGCTGACCGCATTTTTGTGCGCGGTGGCTTTGCTGAGGTGAACCCCAAGGGCCTCACCGTTCTGGCGGAAACCGCGATCAATATGGTTGACCTTGATGCAAGCGCATTGGCCGCGCAGATCAAGAATGCTGAAGAAGATGTGGCCGATGCGAAAAGCGATGAGGCCCGCCGCAAGGCCAATGAAAACTTGGATCATCTGAAGAGTATTCAGGCGGCGATTTAAGCCTTTCCGATTTAAACTGAAAGCCCGCAATCATCTCGCGGGCTTTTGTCTTTGAATTAGCCTTCAGCGCGGTTGGGGCGTTTGAAGTTGTTTCCTGATGGCTTGGCGAAGCCGCCGGGTTTGCCGGGGCCAGAAGAACGGCCACGCGGCTTATCGCCCATGCTTGCGCCACGGCCATTGCCACCACGGTTCTGGCCATCACCCGAACGGGGCTTGAACCAGGGCTTGTTATCTTGTGCTGGGGCTGCCTCAACGTTACGAGGCTTTGGCTTTTGATAAATAATGGTGGGTTCGCCCGACAATGGAGTCCAATTCGCACCTTCGGGCAACTCACGCTTTTGGGGCGCACGGCGCTCTGCCACATTTTTCTGTTCAGTGCGCTGTTCGTGAGCGGGCTTGTTTTTGAAATCCGATTGACCCCGGTGGAAGCGGCCACCTTGTGGCTTTTGCGGCTTCGTGGAGCGGCCATTGGGCCTTGTGGCCCCGCTGATTTCCGTTGGCACCGAAGCCTTGCCCAGCGCATGAACCTGCACAGGCACAGGCTTGCGGATGGTTTTTTCAATATCACGCAACAAGGCGCGCTCATCACTGGCGCAGAACGCGATGGCCACACCTTCAGCGCCGGCACGCGCGGTGCGGCCGATGCGGTGGACATAAGATTCTGGCACATGTGGCAAGTCATAATTGATCACATGCGACACACCGTCCACGTCGATGCCACGCGCTGCAATATCTGTTGCGACCAAGACCATGATCTTGCCGTTCTTGAAGCCAGCCAGAGCCTTTTCGCGGTTCACTTGTGATTTGTTGCCGTGAATGGCAGACGCCGTGTAGTTCGCTTGGGCAAGGCCTTTCACCACCTTATCAGCCCCATGCTTGGTGCGCGTGAAGACCAGCGTGCGGGTCATGTTATTGTCTTTGAGCAGCTCATTGAGCAAAGCAAGTTTGGCACCCTGATCGACATGGATCACGGACTGGTTGACGCGCTCTGCCGTGGTGGCCACAGGGGCCACTTCCACACGCACGGGATCGGTCAAAAGGCCTGCGGCCAGATTGGCGATTTCCTTGGGCATGGTGGCGGAGAAAAACAGGTTCTGGCGTTGCTTTGGCAACATGCCTGTGAGTTTACGAATGTCGTGGATGAAGCCGAGATCGAGCATCTGATCCACTTCATCGAGCACAAAAATCTCAACCTTGGCCAATGTTAAGGCGCGGCGTTCGATCAAATCGACCAAGCGACCAGGGGTGGCCACCAGCACATCAATGCCGCCGCGCAGAATTTCCATCTGGCGGTTGATCGAAACACCGCCAAACACGCACGCGCGCGACACCTTCATAAAGCGACCGTAGGCCTTGAAGCTTTCAGTGATTTGGGCTGCAAGCTCACGCGTGGGAGACAGGATCAAGGCGCGGCAGGTGCCCTTGGCCGGGCGTTCTGTGTGTTTGGCCAAGCGCTCCAAAATCGGCAACGCGAAGGCCGCGGTTTTGCCGGTGCCGGTTTGGGCAATGCCCAGCAAATCCTTGCCTTCAAGCAAAGCGGGAATGGAGCGCGCCTGAATGGGCGTTGGGGTGTTATAGCCTTCAGTGGCCAGTGCCTTGAGCAGGGGTTCTGAGAGGCCGAGGTTGTTAAAAGTGGTCAAAATAAAAGTCTCATTCGGAACGATTGGGGAAGCGCCAAGCCATGTCCGAGTGAGGGCCATGCAAAGGATTCGCAGGCTGCTCAAGCGTGGCGCTTAAACCACCCCATGTGAAAGGATAATTCGGGAAATCGCTTCATATCAGCTAGAACGGCTGCCACGTGTGGCGCCTCACATATTCTGTTTGGCTGATCGCGATGGACTGCATATGCATGTTGCAGTGCGAAAAGTCAAGAGGCAGCACTTATCTCACAAAGGTTTCGACCAAGGCCGGCAGGTCGAGCATTTTGCTGAACACGGCTTCTGCGCCAATGTCTTTCAGTTTTTCACCGTGGCGCACCTCGTCTTGATGAGTGCCGGTGAAGCCCAAGGTCCAGCAGCCGGCATCAACGGCCGCGGTGACGCCCGTGACTGAATCTTCCACCACCAGGCAATTATCGGCCTTGGCACCCGCATTTTTTGCGGCCAGCAAGAACAGGTCGGGCGCAGGCTTGCCTTGTGGCACGTCCTCAATGGCATAAACGGCATTCTTGAAGTGAGGCAGCAGGCCTGTGAGTTGCAAGGCCAGTTTCACGCGCTCCTTCGGGCTGTTGGAGGCAATCGACATGGTAAGGCCCATGTTTCGAATGTCTTCCAACGCGTCACGCACGCCGCGCACCAAGGTCAGTTCACTGCGATAAAGCTCAACCATCCGCGCATTCTTCTGGGCGATCAAATCATCCGACAGCGCCACGCCGCGCTCTTTTGAAAGCTCATCCAACATGGCACGAAAGGTTTTGCCGACAAAGCGGCGGTGTGCTTCCGCCTCAGACATCTTGATGCCGTGCTGGGCCAGAATTTCGACATCAGCGCGCATGGACAAGGGTTCGCTATCAACCAAAACACCGTCACAATCAAAAATGATATGGGAAATGCTCATGCGTTCGGCCCTCAGGCTCCCAAGTGCCGGAAAGCGGCAATCACGTCAACATAAACTGCGCGTTTGAAGGGGATGATGATATCGAGCATCTCATCCATTTTGGCCCAGCGCCATTCATCAAATTCCTGCTTATGGCCGGGGGGCTTCAGATTGATTTCACTGTCTGGCCCGTCAAATTTCATAGCAAACCATTTTTGCTTTTGGCCGCGATATTTTCCACCCCAGGATTTTCCAATCAAATGATCGGGCAGATCATACTTGTACCAGCCGGGCGCTTCCGCAATGACATGGGCGGAAGTGACAGCTGTTTCCTCCTGCAATTCGCGCAAGGCCGCCTTGGCTGCATCTTCGCCCTCGTCAATGCCACCTTGGGGCATTTGCCACCATTTGCCGATGCCATCATCATTCTGTTTTTCAAAGCGGCGGCCAAGCCAGACCAAGCCCTTATCATTGATCAACATGACGCCCACGCAGGGGCGGTAAGCCGTGATTTCAGGTTTGACAATCATGTTCAGCCGAGACGTCCTTTGAAGGCCGCCGAGGCGGGCATGATCACAACGCCGCGATCAGGCGCTGATTTGGCCCAGTCTGCAATGGCGTCAATGGTGGTGGGAAGGCCAGTGCCAGTGCCAATCGCTATACCATTGGTTTTGGCCTGCTCTTCCAGCAGATTGAGGGCGGCCTGAATGGATATTGGATTGGCATCAAGATCAACCACCGAGTCCGCACGTCGCACTTGCATTTGCATGGATTTGGCAACGCCATCGGTGGCGGACAGAGGCAACGAACCATCTTCCATAAATAATACACCGCGCTTGCGAAGCTCCGCCAGCAGCGGCTTTATGGCCGGGGCCGACGACAGGAAGCGCCCGCCCATATAATTGATGACGCCCGTATAACCGGTGAAACGGCTCATATGCCATTGCAAGGCTTCGGCATTGGCCGCTTCTGGGGCATCGGCCAGCAAAGTTTTGGGTCCGGGATTGGTGGCAGGATAGCCCACAGGTTCTAGGGGCACTTGCAGCAGCACTTCATGGCCATTGGCCCTGGCCTTATCGACCTGCGCCTGCAAATTTTCGCCATAAGGGGCGAAGGCAAAGCTGATGTCTCCCGGCAAATTCTTGGCCGCTTTGGCCGTCAGTTTTTCATCAAGGCCCATGCCGCCCAAAATAATGACGATTTTCGGCGCCTCGGAATGAATGAGACCTACAGGCACAGGTCTGGCGTAAAGATCAGAAGGCTTGCGGCCCTGTGGCGTGATGCGAGGCAAAGGGCCTGCTGCTGACGCTTCGGTTGCACCAGATATGGGCGCTTTGGTGAGCGGCTGTTTGGTGGAGACATAGATTGTAGCATCCTGCTGATAGTTTTGTTGCTGTACAGGCTCAACAATCTTGGCCGCTGGTTTAGCTGTCGCGACTTCTTCCAGAACAGGCGGCTCTGGTGTTGGGGCCGGATCAATGCTTGCGGTCTTGATCTCCTCGACCGGTGGCACTGCCAAAGTGATTTGTGGCTCTCCCGCAAAAGGATGGGGCTGCTGCACCAGCCAATAGCCGCCACCAGAGAAACCCGCGATCAAAGCGATGTAAGCAACTGTAAGGGCACGAGGACGCCGTTCCCAAAGTCTCTGGGCCAAGCGGCGTTGGCGCAGGGGTTGTTTCAGTTCATCACGGGGCATGGCTTTGGCAAGTCGATTCGTTCACCCGGCCAGTGTGGTGGCCAAGCCTTAATGGTTCATTAACCGTCATAGAAAAAGGGCGGAAAACCTTGTTCCGCCCGTTGCAAATCAGTTGGATTGTTTGACCGGATCAGTTGGTTTTGTGGGCGGCACCACATTGGTGACCACTTTTTCGCCATGCAGGAAATCAATAGCCGCCTTTAGCTGAACGTCCTTGGTTTTGTCTTCCGGAACATAGGCTGAAGAGCCGCCGCCCTCATCGCCGCCATTGGGGTTCGCCAAATGGCCGTTGAGCTTGGCTTCACCGCCGGTTGAAACATCCTTGCCTAACAATTCGGGTGGTAGAGGTTGTTCAATCACAATATCAGCATCAATGCCCTTGGCCTGAATGGATCGGCCCGACGGCGTGTAGTAGCGTTGCGTGGTCAGGCGCATAGCCCCTTCATTGCCCAGTGGTATGATGGTTTGCACGGAGCCTTTGCCGAAGGAACGCGTGCCAATCAAAGTAGCGCGCTTCTGATCTTGCAAAGCACCAGCCACAATTTCAGAGGCTGAGGCCGAGCCGCCATTGATCAGCACCACCAGTTTCTTGCCATTGGTCATATCACCTTTTTGGGCGGTGTAGCGTTCCACCTGATCAGGATTCCGGCCACGGGTGGAGACAATTTCACCTTTATCCATGAACACATCGCTCACTCCGATGGCCTGCTGCAGAAGACCGCCCGGATTATTGCGCAAGTCAAGGATAAACCCTTTTTCCTTGCCGCCCATTTTGGTGTCGAGATCGGTAATGGCCTTTTGCAAGCCGCCTTCGGCTTGCTCATTGAAGGTTGAGATGCGTATATAGCCAATATCATTGGCTTCAATCGATGATTTGACCGATTCGATTTTGATCACATCGCGTGTCATCTTAACATCAAACGGTTGACGCTTGTCGCGCACCACGGTGAGGGTGATGGGGGTGTTTACAGCGCCACGCATTTTGTCGACTGCTTCATTCAAAGTGATGCCCTGCACTTCTTTGCCATCGATTTTTACAATGAGGTCATTGGCCAGAAGGCCGGCCTTGGCCGCCGGTGTACCGTCATAAGGGGCAACCACTTTGACCAGGCCGTTTTCCATGGTGACTTCAATGCCAAGACCGCCAAATTCACCCTTGGTCTTGACGTTCATATCTGCAAATTCTTTGGCGTTCATATAGCTTGAATGCGGATCCAGCGACATCAACATGCCATTGATGGCCGCTTCCATCATTTTCTGTTCATTTGGCTTTTCAACATAATCAGAGCGGACACGGTCATAGACGTCGCCAAACAAGTTGAGCAGACGGTAGGTTTCGGTGTTGGTGGCTGCGGTTGCGCCCCCTAAGGCTTGCATGAGGGCCACTGCCGAAACAGCTCCGATCATCACAAGACCAATATTGCGCATTTGGGGTGTCAGCTTCATTTCATCGCCTCTTTTCTGCGTTGGGACCACCAAGGAGATGGGTCAACAGGAACATTGTTTTTTCTAAACTCAACATATAGCACAGGGTGTGCCGATTTTGTGTCAGAGCCGATGAGCGCCACGGAAGTTGGGCCCTTGCCCATTGTTCCTAACGGTTCACCTGCCCTGGTGGATTGCCCGATGTCAGCGGAAATGTGATTCATGCCTGCCAGCAGAACCAGATAGCCCTCTCCGGCATTCAAGATCAAGAGTTGTCCATAAGAACGGAAGGGCCCGGCAAACTCCACCTTGGCATCTACCGGCGAAATCACCGCGGCATTGTCAGATGTGGCCAGCGCAACTCCATCAAGGTTCTGGCCCAAGCCATTATCCTCACCAAAATTTTTCAGGATTTGACCCTGTACAGGATAATCCAGTTGGCCCTTTACTTGGCTCATCAGCTTTGGCGGGCCCAGCAATGCTTCACGGGCTTTACGCTCGGCTTCTGCTTTGGCCAATTCTGCGGCTTTTACTTCAGCGGTCTTTTGTGCATCAAGGCGCTGCTTTTCTGTTTCTATAGCGGCGAGCAATTGTTGCAGAGTTTCGGCTTTTTTGGCCAGTTCGGCTGATTTTTTTCTTTCTGACTCTAAATCCTTTGCAGAGGATTCGGCCAAAGACTTTTTTTCAGCCTGGAGTTTGATCAATTCTAACTGTGTGGCTGCGAGGCTGATGCGGGCCGTTTCCTGAACGGTCTTTGTGTTTTCGGTTTCGGATTTGATGGCATCCAAGCGCTTCAGATTGTTTTGCAACTCCTGCGCCTCATCACGCATTTGCGGTACGACGGCGCCAAACATCATAGCACCACGCAGGGCCTGCAGAATATTGGCAGGCTCTACCACCAACGCAGGGGGTGGATTTTGCTCCAGCCTTTGCAAGCCTGCAAGCAGCGTGGAAAGCCTGTCCTGTTTTTCGGCCAGTGTGCTGCGGATGACCACGGCTTCTGCTGTGAGTTGATTGATCTTGGCATCTGCTGTTGCCATGGCCTGTTGTTGGGCATCCAGCGTCTTGCCCAAGGCCACAAGCTTACTTGAAATCTCGGTTTCGGCTTTTACCGCTTCATCTATATTGGCCGCCAGATTGGATTGGCGTTCTGCACTGTCTTTCAGGCTCTGCTGGACATGGCCCAGTTCAGTTGCGGGGTCTTGCGTTTGGGCAAACGCACAGCTTCCTGTCACCGACAAGAGGGCAAATGCCAGACCGTTTCGCGCCATCCACTTTCTCATAATCTGTGCGAAACTGCCTCAAGCCCATGTCGAAAATACGGCCAAAATCCGATCTGATTTAAGCGCGGTGATAGGGATGATTGACCATAATGGTAAGAGATCGGTAAATTTGTTCGAGAAGCATGATGCGGGCCAACCTGTGCGGCCATGTCATTTGACCCAAGGCAATGATTTGGCTGGCTTTTGAACGGGTTTCCGGGCTGTGGCCATCCGGCCCGCCTAACAGAAAAGCAATGTCGCCGCCGCCATGATCACGCTGTTTGCGCAGGACAGCGGCAAAGGCTTCACTGGAAAGTGATGTGCCCCGTTCATCCAGCACAAAGGTAAAGGCAGAAGGTGGCACGGCTGACCAGAGAATCTTGGCCTCATCATCCATGCGTGATTTGGGCGAGGCTTGCTGACTTTCGCTCCATTCCTGAATTTTCAAGGCTGTGACACCCGCCTGCTTGCCAAAGCTTTCGATGCGAAAGGCATAATCACTGGCCAACATTTTTTCTGGGCCGATTTTGAGCTTGCCAATCGCGCCGATGTGCAGACGCATCAGTCTTCGCGGTGGTCCATGGTGGCCCCTTCGGAGGGCGCATGTTCAGACCACAGTTTTTCGAGATTGTAGAAGCTGCGCACTTCTGGGCGGAAAATGTGAACAATCACATTGCCCGCATCGACCAACACCCAATCCGATTGTTCAAGGCCTTCGACGCGAATGTCTTTCTGTCCTGATGCTTTCAGCTTTGTTACCAGTTGATCGGCTATGGCGGCCACATGGCGGTTCACCCGCCCTGAGGCGATCACCATGCCATCGGCCATGGACGAGCGCCCTTCGAGATTGATGGCGATCACCTGTTCGGCCTTGGCATCATCCATGGCATCCAAGATCACATTCATCAAGGGCCAATCGGGGCCTGTATAGCGTGGGGCCTTAGGGGCCGCGACAATGACTGAAGCGGGTTTCTTGGCGCGTGAGGCTGGCTTTTTGGCCGCAGCTTTTTTGGCGACTGGTTTTTTAGCAGTGGTTTTTTTCGCTACGGTTTTTTTGGCCGCAACTCTCTTGGCAGCGGGCTTGTTGGCGACGGCCTTTTTTGCCACTGCCTTCTTTGCGGGCGTTTTGACCGCAATTTTCTTGACGACGACCTTTGCTGGCTTCTTGGCAACAGCTTTTTTTACAGTCGCTGTTTTAACGGTTGGCTTTTTGACGACTTTTTTTACCGCTTTTTTGACAATAGGCTTCACCGCCTTGGCTGCTTTTTTGGCAACAGGCTTCACCGCTTTCTTGGCTGGCTTTTTGGCCGCTGGCTTCTTCACAACAGCTTTTTTGGCAGGGGATTTCTTGGTCGCTGGCTTTTTGGCAGCGCTGGCCTTCACAGTTTTCACAACGGGCTTCTTTTTAACAGGTTTCTTGCTCAGGGTCTTATTCCTTCTGATGTTGGGCGATCCATACCAAAAAACATCTCAAGATGAAATGGGTTTGGCAGCATGGCGAATCTGGGTCGAGCTTTCCTTGCGCAGCGGCATGGAAATGAACACCCAGGCAGGCGGCTTAGCCAGCGCGAGGCGGCCCGACTGTTCATTGCGCAGGCGGGCATTGCCATATCTTATCGCTGCCTGACCGCCGAGGGCGCGCACTGAATAGCCAGGCCTGGCCAGAACAGCAATGGGCAGGGTTTCGACAATGGTTGTCCAATTATGCCAGCGGTCGAGATCGCGGAAACTGTCGGCCCCCATGATCCAGACGAAATGGGCCTGAGACATGGCTTGCTTGAGAGCGTGCAAGGTTTGGGCTGTGTTGCGACTGTGCAATTGCATTTCAAGATTGGTGACCTTGAAGCGCGGGTGTTTGGCAATACCGCGCGTTTCATTGAGGCGGGTTTGGTATTCGCCGGTTTCTTTTGTGTCTTTCAGCGGGTTTTGAGGGGACACCAGCCACCACACATAATCCAGTTTCAGGCGCTTCAAGGCATAGAGGGCGACCATGCGGTGGCCCTGATGGGCGGGGTTGAAAGAGCCGCCGAAGAGGCCGATTTTTTGACCCTCACCAAAAGTTGGAAGTTTCAGCATGGGCGGTTCACGGCCTGGTCTGGCCTGTGCCACGGATTTGATATTTAAAAGTGGTGAGTTGGTTGACGCCCACGGGCCCGCGCGCATGCATCTTGCCGGTGGCGATGCCGATTTCAGCGCCAAAGCCAAATTCGCCGCCATCGGCAAACTGGGTTGAGGCATTGTGCAGCACAATGGCTGAATCCACTTCAGTCAGGAACTTTTCGGCAGTTTTTTGATTGGCTGTCACGATGGAATCGGTGTGTTGTGAGCCATAGTTGGCGATGTGGACGATGGCAGCATCAACACCGTCAACCACGCGCAAAGAGACAATCGCATCAAGATACTCTGTTGACCAATCCTCTTCGGTTACAGGTTTGACGCGGGGATCAGTGTTTTGCGCAGCAGCATCACCTCGCACTTCGCAGCCTGCATCGATCAGTGTGCTGATGATTGGCTTGAGACTGTTGAGATTGGTGCTGTCGATAAGAATGGTTTCGGCGGAGCCACACACGCCAGTGCGGCGCATCTTGGCATTGAGCACAATGGATTTGGCCATTTCAGGATCAGCATCCCTGTCGACATAAACATGGCAGATGCCTTCGAGGTGGCTGAACACGGGCACGCGGGCATTTTCCTGTACCCGGGCGACAAGGCTTTTGCCACCACGGGGAATGATCAAATCGATGGTGCCACCCAACCCTGTGAGCATATCGCCCACGGCCTCGCGGTCTGTGGTCTGTACCATTTGGATAGCGTGGGGGTCAAGGCCTGCTTCTGTGAGGCCCTGTTGCAGGCAGGTGATGATGGCCTGCGAAGAGGCAAAACCATCCGAGCCACCGCGTAAAATTGCGGCATTGCCAGACTTCAGGCACAGGCCGCCTGCATCAGCGGTGACATTGGGACGGCTTTCATAAATGATACCAATCACACCGATGGGCACGGCGATGCGCGAAATTTCCATGCCATTGGGGCGCTGCCATTTTTCCAGCAAGCGGCCTACGGGATCGGGCAGGGCGGCGATATCCTCCAGCCCCTTGGCCATGGCTTCGATGCGGGCGGCATTGAGCGCCAGTCGGTCGATGAAAGATGATTTCAGGTCCTTGGATTTGGCGGATGCCATATCCTGATCATTGGCGCTTTGAATGGTTTGCGCATGGGCGCGAATGGCCTTGGCCATGGCCAGAAGGGCTGCATTTTTTTGAGTTTCAGGGGCAAGGGCCAGTGATTTTGCAGCAATGCGAGCGTTTTGGCCCATTGTGATCAATTCAGCATTCATGCGTTACACCATCACCAGATCATCACGGTGGATCATTTCATCGCGGTCGCCAGCGCCTAAAAGTTTTTGCACTTCGACAGATTTGAGGCCAATGATTTGTTGGGCTTCAGCACTGTCATAGGCCACAAGGCCGCGCGCAACTTCGGCCCCACCTTGCAAGACGACACTCACCGTATCGCCACGCGCAAAGCTGCCCTCCACTTTTTTCACACCTGCGGGTAACAGGCTTTTGCCTTTGAGGAGGGCTGTCTTTGCACCCTCGTCAACAAAGAGTTTTCCAGTGGGTTGCAGCGTTCCTGCAATCCAGCGCTTTCTCGATTGCATGGCTGAGGCTTCCGCCACAAACCAGGTGCAGCGCTCTCCTTCCATGATGCGCTTTAACGGATGCAGCTCATGGCCAGAGGCGATCACCATGTGGCAGCCTGCAGACAGCGCAATCTTGCCCGCTTCAATTTTTGTAATCATGCCGCCTGAGCCGACACCTGAAACAGGTTTTCCGGCCATGGCTTCGATTTCAGGCGTGATGCCATTGACTTCAGGAATGAAATAAGCGTCTTTTTGATTGGGAGGGGCAGAATAAAGCCCATCAATATCCGACAGCAGCACCAACACATCGCCCGACATCATGGAAGCGACGCGCGCGGCCAAACGGTCATTATCGCCATAGCGAATTTCAGAGGTGGCGACAGTGTCATTCTCGTTGATCACAGGCACGGCCCCTTGGCCCAAGAGGGTTGAAAGCGTGGCGCGGGCGTTGAGATAACGGCGGCGTTCTTCAGTGTCGGTCAATGTCACCAGAATTTGCGCGGCCACGATGTTTTTGGTGCGCAGTGCCTCGGCCCAAGCTTGAGCAAGTGCAATCTGTCCCACGGCGGCGGCGGCCTGGCTTTGATCAAGTTTCAATTTGCCTTTGGGCAAGCCCAAGGTGCGGCGGCCCAGGGCAATGGCGCCTGATGAGACAAGAATGACATCAGCCCCGGCAATGCGCAGGTCGGCCACATCTTGCACCAGTGAAGACAGCCATGAGGCTTTGATCGTTCCGGTTTTTTGATCGACCAACAGGGCTGAACCCACTTTGACAATGATCCGCTTGGCCTTAGCGAGGCGAGGGATCACGGCTTCCACCCTTCGGTGGTGACCCCCACGGGATCAGGCACATGCAGGGTTTTGCGGTTGCCGCTGATTACCGCATAAAGATCGAACATGGCCTTTTCAGTGTTCTTTTGCGTGGCGGCGGAGAGCAATAGCGGGTCTTTTTTGATCTTGGTTGTGAAGGTCTTCAACTTCTTCTCAAGTTCTTTGGGCTCAATCGCATCAATCTTGTTGAAGGCAATGATCTCAGGCTTTTTGGCCAGAATGGGGCTATAGGCTTTCAGTTCCGCGCGGATCACTTTGTAGGCGTCCACCAGATCATCCTGTGTGGCATCAATCATGTGAATGAGCACAGCGCAGCGTTCGACATGGCCCAAGAACCTTGTGCCCAGGCCTGCGCCATCGGAAGCCCCTTCGATGAGGCCCGGAATGTCCGCCAGCACAAAGGAGTTGTTCGCCACTTTCACCACGCCCAATTGCGGGTGCAGGGTGGTGAAGGGATAGTCCGCAATCTTGGGGCGTGCAGCGGAGACCACTGACAGCAAAGTAGATTTGCCGGCATTGGGCAGGCCCACTATGCCCGCATCGGCAATCAGTTTCAGGCGCAGCCACACCCAGCGCTCTTCACCCGCTTGGCCGGGATTGGCGTTATAAGGACTGCGATTGGTGGCAGATTTGAAATAGGCATTGCCGAAACCGCCATTGCCGCCCTTGGCGATGCGCACCTTGTCTCCCACCTTGCGCAGATCGGCAATCAGAGTTTCATGGTCTTCTTCATAAACTTCAGTGCCCGTTGGCACTTTGAGAATGATATCTTCTGTCGAATTGCCGGCGCGCAAGCGGCCCATGCCATGGCCTGCGGTCCGCACTTTGAAATGTTGCTGGTAGCGATAATCAATCAGCGTGTTCAAGTCATTATGGGCTTCAACCCACACATCGCCGCCGGTGCCGCCATCGCCGCCATCAGGCCCGCCAAATTCGATGAATTTTTCGCGACGGAACGACACGGCTCCTGCTCCGCCATCACCAGCCCGCACATAAATCTTGCATTCATCGAGAAATTTCATGTGGCCCTCATAAAACACATTCGCTTGGGGGGGAACAGATTTATGACTTCTACAATCTTGCAGTGCGGAAAATTGCTGCGCTGCAACCTTATTCTCGCCTTATTTGACGGTTTTATGCGGTTGTCCCGGCGACCACGGCGGTCTGTTCAGGGGTTTGACTTTCACTTTGGTTGAAAGTTTTCGTGCCGTTCAATCAACAAAGGAAATGTACATGCGTTCTAAACTTTTCGTTGCCGCTGCTGCGGCCATGGTTTCTGCTGGTCTGATGTCAGGCTCTGCTTTTGCTGCCAAGAAACACCATCAAGTGCGCCATCTCGCACGCGTTCATGTGGCCCGTACGCCTGCTGTTTCGAATGCTTCTCGCGCCAATGTTCAGGCCATGATCAAGGCCCAAGCCCCGCGTTATGGCGTTCCTACTTGGTTTGCTTTGCGCATTGCCAAGATTGAATCCGGCTTTAACCCCCGCGTTACTGGCGGTGCAGGTGAAATCGGCGTTTATCAATTGAAGTGCCAGACGGCGCGCGGCATTGGCTATTCGGGTTCATGCGCGGGCCTCTACAATCCCGCAACCAATGTGCAATATGGGCTGAAGTATTTGTCGATGGCGGTGCGCTCATCACATGGCAATCTGAAGCTCGCAGCTTCCAAGCACAATGGCGGGCTGGGCCGCAAGTCACTTGTGCCACGCTATGTGGCCATGGTGTTCTGATCTACTTAGATTAGGTGAGAAAGGCGGCTTCTGGCCGCCTTTTTGCTGTCTTGTCAGCGTCAGCAAGTTGCGTCAGACTTGTGCAAAAGAGTGTGAGATTTTGATGCGTTTGATAAACTGTAGTTTTTTACTGTTCGCTCTGGTCTTGAGCGTTGCTGCCCACGCGGCTCCCGCCCCGCGCGAGATGACGTTTCAGGTGATGCGGGCAGCGCCCAGCAGTTGTGAGCCATCTTGCCCAGAGTGGATATATGCGCAGGGCGAAATTGTCGGCCGCAGTGTGTCGCAATTTGAAAAAACAATAAAGCGTGCGGGCCGTGTGCCACCTTTGGTCATCATCCAATCAGGCGGAGGAGATGTAAGGGCGGCAATGGCACTGGGGCGTAGCATTCGCGCCCACAAGATGAAAGTTGCCGTTGGTTTCGCCATGCCTTTGGTCTGTGCAGCGGGCGATGACGTATGCCTGGGGCTGATGAAACCACACGGCATGGTGCGCGGGCTTGTGCCTTCTGTTCCCAGCTATTGTGCATCGGCTTGTACACTGGTTTTGGCCGCTGGTGTTGAGCGCATGGCCGATGGTGCAAGCGTGATTGGCACGCACCAGATTTTGAACAAGCCGATTTTCCAGCGGATTTTTTACCGCGAGAAATATTTGCTGATCAATGGCAAGAAAAAGATCATCAGCAAAACCATTACCAAGCGCGAAACATTTAACGGCAAACCCACCACCAAGATGACGCCAAAATTTGATGCTGAGCTTGAGCGTTATGTGAAAGCCATGGGGGTGGATAAACAATTCCTGAGTTTTTATAGCAAAGCTCCACCGAGTGGCATCTATAAGATGACACCTAAAGAAAGACTCGCCACGCGCATCATAACCACAGAAACGGGACCTGATAAACTGGCCGCGGCTTCGCGGTGTTCAGGCGCCGAGCCGCCCGAGACTTGTGTGATATTGAAGTACTGAATGTTTAGCCTGCGTGGCGGAGCAGGAATTCAGCTTTCGTCAATTGCAATTGGGTTGACGGCACAATGCGGTCTTGGGCGCGTGAAAGTGCTGGCTCATGGCCCGTGATCTGAAAGCCTAAGCCTTGCAAGATGCGGCCCGAAGCGGGATTATCGTCATGGAAGGCGGAAATCAGTCCTTCATGGCTGTTTGCAGTGAAAGCGTGAGTGACCATTGCCTTGGCGGCTTCTTTGCCATAGCCTTGGCCCCAATGGGCTTCGGCCAGCCAATAGCCCAATTCGCACTGATCTTGCTCGACCTCATAGAGATAGCTGATGACGCCGATTAGCTCCCCCGTGTGAGGCAGCTCTATGCCACATACCAGTGAGCGGTGATCGAACATGCTGATCCAATCTAGAAAATCCAGCGCATCAGCTTCGGTATACGGATAAGGCACGCGGGCCAGATTTTTGCAGACTTTGAAATTGCCAATACCACGCGTGATGCTGGGCGCATCTTCAACGCGCAAGGAGCGCAATTTCAATCGGCTTGTGTGAAGTATCATCATGGTTTGCTCAAAACAAAAGGGAGATGGTTGCCCATCTCCCTTTGAAACTCATCGGTGGAAAAAAGGCTTATTCAGCGGCTTTCAATGGAAGAACGGAAACCAGCTGTTTGTTTTCCTTGGTGCCGCGGAAGGCCACTGTGCCATTGATCTTGGCGAAAATTGTGTGATCGCGGCCAATGCCAACACCAGAGCCTGGGTGCCACTGGGTGCCACGCTGACGCAGAATGATGTTGCCTGCCACAACAGTTTCTCCGCCGAAGCATTTTACGCCGAGGCGCTTGCCTGCTGAGTCACGACCGTTGCGGGATGAACCGCCAGCTTTTTTATGTGCCATGGTTTGCTCCTATCTCTCTCTTATGTGCGGGCTTTATCGGTCTTGGCGCGGGGTGGTTTGCCCGCCATCAATTCCTTGGCCTGTTCAATCCATTCTTCACGGGCAACACGGCCCTTCTGCTTGATTTCGCCTTCGATGCGTTCAACATCTTCAGG
>JAGWUY010000365.1 GCA_028868255.1 Alphaproteobacteria bacterium
TGCGCAGAAGCATATAGCCAATCCACCCCATATAAAGACCAGAACTGACCAGAATAAGGGTGAGAAACTGTGGCGCAAGATGCGAAATCACACCCACAAAAAATGCACCAAACAACGTATGGAAAATCCCACCCAACATGATACCCGCCGTTGCGGCCATCCCGCGCAAGCGCCCGCCGACCAAGGCATTGGCCATCACAAAAAACATGTCCATGCCCGGCACAATGATGATACCGAACAAAAGCACGAAAAAAATCCACAGATTTTGGGTATAGGTCATAGGTGAGAAACTCGTTCCACATCAAATTTCAGGCGAAGCAACCTCCCCAATCTCCATCATTTCGGATAAGGGGCTAACATTTTGCTTTCGCAAAATACGTCCCTTTCCGAAATGACGGAGCTATGAGGGTGGGTGACGAGAGCCATGACCCCTTATAACATCACGTGGTGTCAGCCTGTGTCAGCAGGCTAGGGAATAATGATATTGATTCCCTGCGCGCCAAAACTGTCCATATTGACCAGCGCTGCTGGGGCCTGCTCAAGGCTCAGTCGTCCACCAATCAGCTTTTCAGGCTTTAAGGTGCCAGCCCCAATCATCGCCAGCATCGGGCCATAGCGAAAGGCCTGCATGCCATGCGAGCCCAGAATTTCCAGCTCGCGCGAAATCACCTGATCCATCGGAATTTTGGCATGGGCATGCGTGTCCAACATCAAGCCAACTTGCACGTGCCGCCCGCGTCTGCGCAAATTGGCTATGGAATTAAAGCATGTGGATGGATGGCCCAGCGCATCAATCGAAAGCGAGGCCCCGCCGCCAGTTACTGCGCGCACCGCTTCAATCACATTGGGCGTGGCGCTGGCATTGAGGGTGACGGCGGCCCCCATCTCGCGCGCCAAAGCTAATTTGTCGTCTGTCAGGTCAATGGCCACCACTCGCGCCCCCATGGCAGCAGCAATCATTGTCGCCGAAAGGCCAACGCCACCACAGCCATGCACTGCCACCCATTCACCGGGCGCGCAACGCCCCTGATTCACCACCGCACGAAACGCGGTCACAAAACGACAGCCCAAGCTGGCCGCCGTGGCATAATCCATTGAGTCTGGCAGGCGCACCAGATTGGTATCAGCATATTCCAGCGCTACATATTCAGCGAACGAGCCCCAAGCCGTGAAGCCGGGTTGAAACTGGTTCTCGCAAATATGGTGATGGCCAGTATGGCACTCATGGCAATGGCCGCAGCCCGCCACAAATGGCACAGTCACCCGGTCACCCAATTTGAAATTTTTGATGTCGCGCCCCGCGGCCACAATTGTTCCGGCCAATTCATGCCCCGGCACATGCGGCAAGTGAATATCAGGGTCATGCCCCATCCAGCCATGCCAGTCACTGCGGCACAGGCCCGTGGCCTCAACCTTCACCACCACGCCTGTGAGGCTGGGCGTAGGGTCTGGCACTGTTGTCACCACGGGAGTCTGCTTGAACGCCTCATAATAAACAGCCCGCATTTAATGCCCCCAGGTTTTTTCCAGCACACGTAACCAGTTTTCA
>JAGWUY010000102.1 GCA_028868255.1 Alphaproteobacteria bacterium
CCTTCATAAACCGCCATGGCCGCGTCATAGCGCTTGGCCTCATGTTGCTCATTGCCAAAATATTTGACGGTTTCAAAATTCAGCAGGCTATCTATAGCTTTTGTTCCGGCATCATTGTCAGCCGCATTCATGGTGCGGCGAATGCCGATGCGGCGCTCGGTGGCCCAATAGGTGAACCAGATATAGGCGATCACGGTTACGGCCACGACCACCACATAGAGCCAGCCAAATGAAAAGGCCAGCACGCCGCACACCATCACAATTTCGAGCGCCGTCGGGAACGTGTTGAACAGCGAGAACCGAAGCACCGAATCCACACCATTGATGCCGCGCGCAATGATACGCGAAAGCCCCCCCGTGCGCCGCTCTAAGTGAAATTTTAGACTGAGCGCATGTAAGTGGCGAAAGGTGGAAAATGAAAGTTCACGCACGGCGCGCTGGCCAACCTTAGCGAAAACTGCATCGCGCATCTGAGCGAAAACCACCATCATAATACGGCCCATGCCATAAGCCAGCACCATGAATATTGGGATGCTCAACAATGCGACCTCTAAGCCTTTTTCAGCAGCCAAACCATCTGTGGCCCATTTGAACGCGTAAGGTGTGAGCACGGTGATGATTTTTGAACCCACCAACAAAGCAAGTGAGAACACCACGCGGGCTTTGAGATCCCCCCTGCCTTTTGGCCACAATAACGGCAACAACCCTTTCAAGGTTTCCCATTGGCTGGTTTCTTTTTGCGGGGCGGCGGCGGAGGTGCTGTTACTCATTGGGCTTTTGCGTCAGCAACAGGCGCAGTGATCACTTGTCCAGGATAAACCAAGCGCGGATTTTTGATCAGCTGTTTGTTGGCCTCATAGAGCAAAGTATATTGGCGGCCATAGCCATACAAATTGCGCGAAATGACCCAGAGATTGTCGCCCGGCTTGATTGTGATCTGGGTGGCCTTGGCGGCTGGCGCTTCGGGAGCAGCCTCTGCTGTGCGCACCGCATTTTCACGCTTGAATGGCGTTTCGACGCGCGATGTGACCTCGCCGTCGTTCGCAATTTGATCAAGCCGCAAGGTGTAATTCCCTGCAATGATTGTTGATCCACCAGCATAGGCCCACTTGCCTTGCGCATCCGTTTTGGTTTCGCCAAGGAAGGCATTGTCAACATAAACGCGCACGGCGCTATTGGCAGCGGCATGGCCAGCAAAGTTGATGATGCCTGCTGCACCATAGTCAACACTGTCTAAACTAACCATATTATTGGCAGGAGTTGCTGACTGTAGCACTTTGGTTGGAGCATCCGGCGACAGCACAGCGACAGTGGTTTCACCTTTTTCCGGAGCTTGCACAGCCACTGCCACAGTCTGTTCAGACACCTTGACCACACCATTTGCAGTGGTTTCCAGCGTCAATGTGCCAACGCCGATCGGCAATGGCTTATCCGGGATCATGACGAATGACCCATCAGCGGTTGATTTGGCTGTCGCAACCACCTGTCCGTTCAGTTTGGCAACAACATTAGAATTGGGCGTGGCGCGGCCAGCGATGACGGCTTCACCGCCTTTTTCCACACGCACAGTATCAAAGCTGGGTGTAATGGCATCTGACATCGGTGCTGGCGCAGCGGGGGCCACGGGTTGGGCAGCGCTGGCCTGTTGTTCTGGTTTTGCCTCAGGTTTAGTGGCTTCTGCCTTGGGCGCTTCCGCGATATCTGAAGTAATCTTTACAGGGCTTAGGAATGTTGGATTTTGTGTTGCCACATAACCAAAGCCCCCCGCGGCCACCACAGCCAAGCTGGTGAAAAGGGCAATTGGGTTCAATTTCATGTCGTATTCCAGTTCTATCAATCGGTTTCAGCACCGCTTGGTGCTATATGGGGATGAGTCGGCGGCTTCTTAAGCCCCTGCCTTAAAAGAAGCAAATTGGAGAAACTATGGCCATTCCTGCACATCGGCTCTGCGTCTATTGCGGCTCCGGCCCGGGGCGAGACCCGGCCTATATGAAAGCTGCTGATGATTTGGGCGTCGCCATGGCGCAGGCTGGCATTGGGCTGGTCTATGGCGGCGGCGGCATGGGCCTGATGGGGCAAGTGGCGCGCGGCGTTCTTTCCGCCGGCGGGCATGTGACCGGCATTATCCCCGAATTTCTGGTGAACCGAGAGCGCATGTTGGAAGGCGTGAACGAACTGATCGTCACTCGCACCATGCATGAGCGCAAAACCATCATGTTTGAAAAATCCACCGGCTTTGTGGCCTTGCCCGGCGGGCTCGGTACATTGGAAGAATTGGCCGAGATTTCAACCTGGGCACAGCTGGGCCAGCACGCTAAGCCAATTATCGTTTGCAATATTGGCGGCTATTGGGATGGCTTGATTCACCTGCTGGACCATATGCGCGCTGAAAGCTTTATCCGCGCTGGCATGGAGATTTTGCTCGATGTAGCACCGGGCGCTGAAGATGTGGTGTCGCTTTATCAACGCCGCCACGCGGCCACTGAACACCGCTTGGGCAAAGAGCTTGTTCAAGACAAGCTTTAGATTTCAGTCTGCGCCATATTGGCCGCTTGGCGCTTGGCGCGTTCTTCACGCAGCGACGAAATGGAATATACAGCCAAGGCAAACCAGATGATGACGAAGGACAGCATTTTCCATTTGTCCATCGGCTCATGGAAAATGAAAACGGCTGTCAAAAACACCAGCGTTGGCGAAATATATTGCAGCAGGCCCGCGGTTGAATAACGCAAGCGCTTTATGGATGCGGCAAAGAAAATCAGCGCCCCAGCGGTGAGTGCGCCACAACCCAACAGCATCAAGGTATCGAAAGTATTGTTGCCGAAATGGGTTTCACCCTTGCTGGCCAGCCAGGCTTCCAGCAGCAACAGCGGCACAGCGATCAACAGCACTTCGACAAAAAATCCGGGCACGGGAGACACCGAAACTTTTTTGCGCACCAACCCATAGAGGCTGAAACTGCCTGCTAATGCCAGACCCAAATAGGGGAACACGCCGGTGGCAATGGTTTGAAACGTCACGGCAATGGCAGCCAAAAGCAGCGCAAAAATTTGCCCTTTTGAGAAGCGTTCACCTAAGAAAAAATAGCCCGCTACCACGTTCAGCAAAGGGTTGATGAAATAACCGAGGCTTGCTTCCAAGGTGCGCCCATGCTGAATACACCAGATATAGAAGGTCCAGTTGAACACGATAATGGAACTGGTGAGGGCGAGGATCACAACTGTCTTCGGCGTTTTCAACGCGGCCCAGACTTCATCAAACTGGCCGAGCCATGCCACAATCACCGCAGCAACGGGGATGGACCAGACACCGCGGTTGACGGCAATTTCCATCGGGTTGATGTGCCGGATAAGGCCGAAATAAATCGCCATGCCACCCCAGAACAAGTGGGCAATGACAGCAAATAAAACGCCCTTGGCGGGTTCACTCAAGCGGTGGAAAGCGGGTGACATGCCAAAGCCATAGCGAAGGCTTTTGATTTGGGCAAATCATGGCGTGTATGTTGGGGATGCATGGGGTTAAGCAGTTACGCCATCTCGCAACAACTTAAAGATTATCGCGTCCAGCAGAGCCTGAAACGAAGCTTCCACAATGTTTGGCGACACGCCCACGGTGAACCAGCGTTCTCCCTTGGCGTCGCGGCTTTCGATCAACACACGTGTGGTTGCGCCTGTGCCGCCGTTGAGGATACGCACTTTATAATCCACCAAATCCATGTCTTCGATGTAGCGCTGATATTTGCCTAGGTCCTTGCGCAGCGCGATATCCAGCGCCGAAACCGGGCCATTTCCCTCGCCCGCGCTGATCAGCGATTCAGCGCCCACCTTCACTTTTACATGGGCTTCAGAATACATTTTGCCATCACGCTGGCCTACATTGACCTGAAAAGATTCGACATCAAAGTAATGTGGCACATTGCCCAAGCTGCGGCGCGCCAATAATTCAAATGAGGCATCGGCACCATCATAGGAGTAGCCATTGTTCTCACGCTCTTTCACCTCACGCAGCAATTGATCAAGGCGCGGATCATCTTTTTGCACGTCGAGTTTGATGCGCTTGAGTTCGGCCAACAGGTTTGATTTGCCCGCCTGATCCGACACCAGAATGCGGCGGTTGTTGCCCACGGACTCCGGCTTCACATGCTCATATGTCTCAGGCTCTTTCGCCAAGGCAGAGGCATGAATGCCCGCTTTGGTGGCGAAGGCGCTTTTGCCCACATAGGGCGCTTGCGCATTGGGCGCACGGTTGAGCAGCTCATCAAAGCCGCGCGAGATGGTGGTGAGTTCGGTGAGGCGCGTGGCATCAATGCCGGTTTCAAAACGCGCTGCATAGTGCGGCTTCAGGCCCAATGTGCCGATGATGGACACGAGATTGGCGTTGCCGCAGCGTTCACCGATGCCATTGAGTGTGCCCTGGATTTGGCAGGCCCCTGCCTCCACCGCCGCAAGTGAATTGGCCACAGCCTGCTCGGTATCGTTATGGGCGTGGATGCCCAGATTGGCGCCGGGGATGATTTTCGTCATGGTGCGGACGATTTCTGAGATTTCGCTGGGTTGTGTTCCACCATTGGTGTCGCACAGTACCACCCAGCGCGCGCCTGCATCAAAGGCGGCCTTGGCGCAGGCGGTGGCATAGGCCGGATTGGCTTTATAGCCATCGAAGAAGTGTTCGCAATCCACCAGCACTTCCTTGCCTGCTGTCTTGGCGGTGGAAACGCTGTCGGTGATCGAGTCCAGATTATCTTCATTGGTGCAGCCCAGGGCCACACGCACATGATAGTCCCAGCTTTTGGCAACAAAGCAGATGGCCTTGGCCTTGGCTTGCAGCAAGGTTTGTAGGCCCGGATCATTGGACACCGAACGCCCTGCCCGCTTGGTCATGCCGAAGGCGGTGAAGGTGGCGCGGGTGTTCCGCTCGGTGGCGAAAAGTTCATTGTCCGTAGGGTTGCCCCCGGGATAGCCGCCCTCAATATAATCCACGCCCAGTTGATCAAGCATATCTATGATCACCAGCTTATCATCGAGCGAAAACGTAACACCCGGCGTTTGCTGGCCATCGCGCAGGGTGGTGTCGAAGAGGTAGAGACGGGTTTTCATTTCAGTTTTTCCAAGATTGCCAGCAGTGTTCCATCGAGCGCGGCGTTGATATCGTTATTCCAGAAGCGGAGGATGGTGAAGCCTTCGGCGCGCAACCAAGCATCACGCTTGGCATCATGCGTGGAACCTTCATGCTGCGAGCCGTCGAGTTCAATGATCAGTTTTTTTTCAAAGCAGACAAAATCGACGATGTAATTTCCGATCGGCACTTGCCTGCGGAACTTGAAACTTTCAAAGCGTTTGGCACGAAGATTTTGCCAGAGCTTTTTCTCCACATCGGTCATGTTTTTGCGCAGTTTTTTGGCAAGCCAGAGTGTGCGGCCAGCAGACCCCTCTTCCGCCCTTCGGGCACCTTCTCCCGCAAGGGGAGAAGGTTGAGGTGGTGCAGCATTTCTATCTAACCCTCTCCCCTTGCGGGAGAGGGGGGACCGTCGCGCAGCGATGGTGGGAGAGGGGTCGCTTGAGATCATCACTTGGGTTCCCAACTCGTTGTGCCGTCCTTGTTGTCTTTGATCGTCACACCCATGGCCGCCAGTTGATCGCGGATGCGATCAGACTCGGCCCAGTTTTTAGTGTGGCGGGCAACGAGGCGATCTTCGATGAGGCGGATCACGGCTTCTCGGTCGACGGCATTTCCTGCGTTGTCAGTTGTCTTTCGCATGACGCTCGCACTCAACGTTAATCCAATAAATTTGAGCGAGGCCTTGAGTGACTCGCGTTCTTTGCTTTTGCTGAGCTCGTGCAAGCGCACAAATGCGCCATGAGTATTCAAGTCATCTGAGAGAATTTCGACGAAAGTTTGATCGGGTTCAGATGCTTCAACCCCCTCAATGTTCTCTTGCCAAGCCAGCAAAGTGTTTTCCGAGTCTTCTAAGCTATCTTCAGTCCAATCAATGGGCTGACGATAGTGGGTGCGCAGCATATTGTAGCGCGCCACCTCGCCGGGCCATACGGACAAAACTTCCGCGATGGTGCGGAAGTTGCCCAAGCTCTTGCTCATCTTCTGGCCTTCGACTTGCAGGAAGCCGTTGTGCATCCAGTAATTGGCCATCACCTGGCTGCCATGGGCGCAGCGGCTTTGGGCGATTTCGTTTTCGTGGTGGGGGAAGATGAGATCGAGGCCGCCGCCGTGAATGTCAAACACCTCGCCCAATTCCGCCTTGCTCATCACGCTGCATTCAATGTGCCAGCCGGGGCGGCCGCGGCCCCATGGGCTTTCCCAGCCGGGTTCATCAGCGGAAGATTGCTTCCACAGCACAAAGTCACCCGGATTTTTCTTGTGTGCATCAACCGCAATGCGGGCCCCTGCTTGCTGATCTTCCAACTTGCGGCCCGAGAGCTTGCCGTAATCCGCCATTGAG
This sequence comes from Alphaproteobacteria bacterium, assembly GCA_028868255.1. Classification (GTDB taxonomy): domain Bacteria; phylum Pseudomonadota; class Alphaproteobacteria; order Rhizobiales; family Aestuariivirgaceae; genus Aestuariivirga. The sequence continues at coordinate 6,458 of JAGWUY010000102.1, forward strand.
GCCACGTTGAACAACACTTCGCCAGCGGCTTCATAGGCGTGGCCGCGATTGATCAGCACACTGATCATATCCGTCATGCCTTTGATGTGCTCCGTGGCGCGGGGTTGCACGTCTGGCGGCAAGCAGCCAAGAGCGGTCACATCCTTCTGGTATTGATCATAGGTTTTTTCGGTGACCTGACGGATGGCATCATTCAGTGCAACGTCGGGAAAATCGCGCAGTGCGCGGGCGTTGATCTTGTCATCCACGTCGGTGATGTTGCGTGCATATTTCACATGTGCCTCACCATAAGTGTGGCGCAGCAGGCGATAGAGCACGTCAAACACGATGGCGGGCCGCGCATTGCCAATATGGGCAAAATCATAAACCGTGGGGCCGCAGACATACATGCGCACGTTATTCGCATCGATGGGGGTGAAAACCTCCTTCGTTCGAGTCAGGGTGTTATAGATGCGCAGGCTCATGTTTTTCCTCAAGGCTTCTGCTGCCCGGGAAACGCTAAAACCTGAATTTGAGTAAGCGGCGCCCAGCCAGCGATTATGTCGCTAGATGATAATAATAATGCCGCAAATGCTAACGGCAGGTGTGTGGGCGGTGTTCATATAAGTAAAATGCGGCAAAGCCCGCACTTCGTCAAGGCCCCGCCCGTTTGCATGGTCACTATGTCGTTTCTGGCATGGCAAAGTGTGAACCGTTTGGTTACTCTTTACCTATGAATCAACAGCAGCATCGCAAAGGGCTTTTCATCGTCGCGATGGCACCCTTGGCTTGGTCTTCTGCTGGCCTATTCACCCGCGCCATCTCCACCGATTTGATGACCATGCTGTTTTGGCGGGGGCTATTTTCTGGTACCGCGGTTTTCGTGGCCTTTTTCTTGATGGAGCGCGCCGGGACGTTGGCAAGCTTGCGTAAATTGGGCTGGCCCGCTTTGGCTGTGGCCGTGCTTTCAGCGGGCGGCATGATCACGGGTATTGGTTCGCTGCGCTATGCCACAGTCGCCGATGCCATGGTGATTTATGCCACGGTGCCCTTTATCACGGCCGGCATTGCCTATTTCACAATTGGAGAGCGCCCTTCCCGCTCCACACTGATAGCCAGCGCCGTGGCTTTGGTGGGTGTGTTGATCATGCTTTTGGGGGCTGGGTTTGGCGGCTCAATGTTTGGCAAAATGCTGGCATTGTTAATGACATTCTGTATGGCGGGATTTTCAGTTCTGTTGCGGCGCAACCGTGATGTGCCCATGCTGCCGGCCATGGCGGCTTCAGCATATTTTTGCGCCGCATTTTGTTTCTGGTTCACAGCCTCGTTGAGCGTTTCGGTACAAGAAATTGTTTTGATTGGGCTATTCGGTATTGTGCAAAATGCAGCGGGGCTGATTTTCTACACCATTGGCTCGCGCCTTGTGCCAGCCGCAGAAGCCACATTGATCGCAGCCCTTGAAGTTCCGCTGACACCCTTGTGGGTTTTGTTGTTCATGGGCGAGGTGCCAAGTGGCCCGACCATGGTGGGTGGGGCGGTCGTGTTAGCGGCCCTGTTTGGCCACATCTACAGTGAGCTGAAGGGACGAACAATTTCAGAGGTCGAAGGCTTTCAATCTGGAGTCTAATCTTTTTCTCCCTCCCCCTTGTGGGGAGGGCTGGGGTGGGGGTCGG